>CASFXO010000208.1 GCA_949298665.1 uncultured Lentisphaeria bacterium | reverse complement strand
CTGGCGGCCCGCCGTGAGGGGAAACGCATCGGTGTGGTTCCGACTATGGGGTTTCTGCATGCGGGGCACTTGTCGTTGATCGACGCGGCCCGGAAGCGGGCGGATATCGTGGTGGTAACTGTTTTCGTCAATCCCATCCAGTTCGGTCCGCAGGAGGACCTGGAGCAGTACCCGCGGGATTTCGAGCATGATCGGCGGGCCTGCGAGGCGCATGGCGCGGACGTGGTGTTTGCGCCGCGCCCGGAAGACATGTACGCGCCGGACCGGAGCACATGGGTGGAGGAAACCCGGTTGTCGCAGGGCTTGTGCGGGGCGTTGCGTCCCGGGCATTTCCGCGGAGTAACGACGGTGGTGGCGAAATTGTTTCTGCTGACGCAGGCCGAGGTGGCGGTGTTCGGGCGGAAGGACGCGCAGCAGGCGCTGGTGATCCGACGCATGGTGCGGGATTTGAATTTTCCGGTGGAAGTGGTGGTCTCGCCGCTGGTACGGGACGAGGACGGAGTGGCGTTGAGCTCGCGCAACAGTTATCTTTCCGCCGATGAGCGGGAACGGGCGCGGGTACTGTCCCGTACGTTGCGTGCCGCGGCTCCCGCGCTGCGTTCGGCGGGGCCGGAGGCGCTGGAGGCGATCCGCGAAGCGATGACACTGGAAATCGGGAAATGTGCCGACCGGGTGGATTACGTTGAAATTCTGGATGCCGATACGTTGGAAAAACCGACCGCCGACACCCGCGAAGTACTGGCGCTTCTGGCCGCATATTTTGGAAAGACCCGGCTGATCGACAACACGCTGGTGCAGGTAAACTGGAAAGAGGCAGGCTCATGCGCACATTAATCTGGAATGAACCCGGCTTTGACGCCGCGCTGGACCGGCTCTACCAGCGTCCCGGGTATCCGCCGGAAATTGAGGCCGGCGTAGCCCGGATCATCGCGGATGTGCGGGAAAACGGTGATGAAGCGCTGGCCCGATACGCCCTGCAGTTCGACCGGGTGAAGTTGACGGCGGCGGAGTTTGCCGTGACGGCGGCGGAGGTGGAGGCGGCCTCCGCCGCACTGGATCGCCGGGCGAAACGCTCCATCCGGGAGGCGTTGCGGGCCGTGCAGTCCTTCGCCCGGCGCTGTCGTCCGCGCAATTGGCGTTATTCGCCGCGCCCCGGGGTGATGCTTGGCGAAAAATTCGAACCGATGGAACGGGTGGGTGTCTACATTCCCGGCGGTACCGCGCCGCTGGTGTCGACAGTGGTGCATACCGCCGGAATCGCCGCCGCCGCGGGCGTGAAGGAGATCGTCGCGGTTACGCCGGCCGGACCCGACGGGAAGGTGCATCCCGCTGTTTTGTTCGCCATGCGGGAAGCCGGTGTGACGGAGATCTACCGTCTCGGCGGCGTGTACGGCATTGCGGCCATGGCCTGCGGTACGCCGACGGTGCGCCGGGTGGAGAAAATCGTCGGCCCCGGTAATGCGTATGTTACCGCCGCCAAGAAGCTGGTGTACGGGCAGGTGGCCATTGACATGGTGGCCGGCCCTTCGGAAATCATGGTGATTGCCGATGATACCGCCCGTGCAGATTTCATCGCCGCGGATCTGCTCAGCCAGGCCGAGCACGGCAGCGGTCTGGAGCAGGCGGTGCTGGTGACCACGGCTCCGGAGCTGGCGGCGCGGGTGGAACAGGAAGTGCTGCGTCAGAAGGCGGCTTTGCCGCGATTGGCGACGGTGGACAAGGTCCTGGACCACGGCGCGTTCCTGATCGTGGTGAAGGATCTGGAGCAGGCTGCCGCGATTGCCGGGAAATATGCGCCGGAACATCTGGAAATCATGACCCGCGCGCCGGAGCAGGTAGGCCGGAAGGTGAAGGCGGCCGGGGCGATGTTTCTGGGACCGTGGACACCGGAACCGGTGGGGGATTTCTGCGCGGGACCGAGTCATGTGCTGCCGACGGCGGGAAGCGGAAGGTTCTTCCGCGGCTTGTCGGTGGAAGGCTTCTACCGGCGTTCCAGTCTGGTGCGTTATTCCGAAGCGGCGTTGCGGCGCGAAGTGGAGATCGTTGAAACCTTTGCCGCGCTGGAGGGACTGGCCGCGCATGGGCGCGCCGGTTCCATCCGGGTGCGGAAACCGGAGCCGGACAGTGGCGACGCGGCGGAGGGACGGCAATGAAATCCTATTTTCGCAGAGAGATCGAGGCGATGAACGGCTATGTGCCCGGCGAGCAGCCGAAGATGACCCGCCTCGTCAAACTCAATACCAATGAAAATCCCTATCCGCCGTCGGCGCGCATCCGGGGGCTTCTGGCGGATTTCGACCTTGATCGCCTCCGGCGGTATCCGGACCCGACGGCGGACGCATTCCGGGATGCGGTGGCCGTCCGCTGGGGAATCAACCGGGATCAAGTGATTGCCGGAAACGGTTCGGACGACATTTTGACGATGGTGTTTCGCGCGTTTGCCGCGCCGGACCGGCCGGTGGCCTGCCCGGAACCCACGTACTCCCTTTATCCGGTGCTGGCGGCGATGCAGGGGGCGCCGGTGCGGCGGATTGCCCTGCGGCCGGGGACGTTTGCGTTGCCGGACGATTTCCTGGAGCAGGCGCGGGGCGCGAATCTGCTGGCGATCGCCCGGCCCAATGCGCCGACCGGGAGCAGTTTTCCGCTGTCGGCGATGGCGGAGATCTGCGACCGGTTTGACGGAATGGTGCTGATCGACGAAGCCTATGCCGATTTTGCGGAAGACGACTGCGCCGAGCTGGCGGTGAGTCGGCCGAATGTGATCGTCAGCAGAACGTTTTCCAAAAGTTATTCGCTGGCGGGGTTGCGGCTCGGTTACGCCGTGGCGCACCCGCAGGTGATCGCGGGCCTGATGAAGTTGAAGGATTCCTACAATCTGGATGC
>CASFXO010000207.1 GCA_949298665.1 uncultured Lentisphaeria bacterium | reverse complement strand
ACAAAGAAACTTCTTCGTCACCGCTGGATTGGCGGCAGTAAATAAATCCCTTGTCCCGCATTGTAAAATCTCCTGTTGACGTTATATTATAGCATGATTACCGGGAATGACAAATATACTTTTAAACTCAGCGGCTCCGAGGAGACTCATGACCGCATGACCGAGACCGCGGTGAAATTCAACGAAAAACTTTCGAAACGCGGCAAATCTCTGCAGGAACTTTCCAAAGACGAATTCGTGGAGCTGATCCACGAAGCCTCCGGAAAATAGACGATCCGGGTTTCGCCCGGGGTAGTCGCCGCCGGCGTTCGCCCGGCGTTTCATGCCTTTGAACGAACGGAACGGCAGCGGAATTCTTCGAAAAATCGATGCCGATGTGGCGGCGGGAAATGCGCCGGAAATCGGAAAGGAGTCAAAATTGAGCGGGGATTGGGCTGCCGCCGACACGGTCGGTGCGGTGCTGGAGCGGTGGCGCCGGGCGCTGGCCGGGGCCGGAGTGGAGGATGCCGGATGGGAAAGCGCGCTGATGTACAGTGAACTTTCCGGCATTCGCCATACGGAGCTGCAGCGCGCCGCCGCGGCCGCGCCGGAGGTGGTGGCGCGCGGGGAGCAATGGGTGGCGCGGCGGTTGCGCCGGGAACCGTTGCAATACATCATGGGGCATGCGCCGTTCATGGATTTCGAGCTGGAGGTGACGCCGGAGGTGCTGATACCCCGTCCGGAAACGGAACTGCTGGCCGAGGATCTGATCCGTGATCTGCCGCGCGGCGGGCGGCTGCTGGACGTCGGTACCGGTTCCGGCGCGATTGCCTTGTCCGTGGCATACGCCCGGCCAGATGTGACGGTGCTGGCGCTGGAGATCAGCACGGCGGCGCTGGAAGTCGCCGCCAGGAACCGGACCCGGTACGGGCTGGATCAGCGGGTGACGCTGCGCCGGAGCGATCTGCTGGCGGCAGTGGAGGAGGGGGAGCGTTTCGATTTTCTGGCGGCGAATCTACCCTACATTGCCGAAGAGGAGTACGCCGGATTGCAGCCGGAGGTTCGGGATTTTGAACCGAAGCTGGCGTTGACCGCGCCGGAAGGGGGGCTGGGGTTGATTCTGGAGCTGGCGCGTCAGGCGCCGCCGCATCTGAAGCCGGGCGCCGGATTGATGTTCGAAATCGGCTGGCGGCAGGGAAAAACGCTCGCCGACGCGCTGCGGCGGATGGGGTATTGCGACGTCACGGTGCGGCGGGATTATGCCGGGCTGGACCGTTTCGTCAGGTGCGTCCGGTAGCGGACGGGGGCGGTGGCGTACCGGCTGCGGCGCGGCGGCGCCGGTAATGGAGCACCAGAATCAGGTCGGTGGCGACCATGGCGCCGTTGAGCATATAGAGCCAGAAAATGAAATCCGGCTTATAGAGAATTTTGTGCAGACCGCCGCAGAGATAGCCGATGATGACGAGCAGGGCGAAAAGGATGCTTTTGCCGCCCGGATTTTTGCTTTTGTAGGTTTTCCAGATGGCGGCGGGCCAGCTGGCGGCGAAACAGATCAGCATGCCTGCTTCGAACCAGCTGAGATTTCCGGGGTTGAAGGAAAAAAGCTCCTGTGGCATAAAAAGCTCTGCTCGCAAAAGTTGATGGTTGAAAACGCGCCGCCCGCGCCGGGAAAGCGACGGGCGGCGAACTGTGGACTGATTTTATTTTTCCCGATGGTCGAGAACCCGTTTCGCCTTGCCTTCGCTGCGTTGAATGGTGTTCGGCGCGACGAGTTTGACCTTGATGCGGATGCCGATGACGCTTTCGATCGCGCTGGAGAGCTGCTGATGCAGCGTTTCCAGTTCCCGGACCTGGTCCGAGAAGAGCGACTCGCTGATTTCGACGTCGACCTCGATGTTGTCCATGCCTTTTTCGGTATAAAGCACGATCTGGTAATGCGGCAGGGTGCCTTTGACCGAAAGCAGCGCGCTTTCGATCTGCGACGGGAAGACGTTGACGCCGCGGATGATGAACATGTCGTCGCTGCGCGAACTGATCCGGGCGATCCGGCGCAGGGTGCGGCCGCAGGCGCACGGTTCGCTGATGATCCGGGTCAGGTCGCGCGTCCGGTAACGGATCATCGGCATGGCTTCCTTGGTCAACGTGGTCAGCACCAGTTCGCCGAACTCTCCGTCGGGAAGCACTTCGCCGGTTTCGGGGTTGATGATTTCCGGATAGAAGTGATCTTCGAGAATGTGGAGTCCGTTCTGGCAGGGGCATTCGATGGCGACGCCGGGGCCGATGATTTCGGAGAGGCCGTAGATGTCATAGGCTTTGATGCCCGCGCCGGATTCGATGCGCTGGCGCATTTCGTTGGTCCACGGTTCCGCGCCGAAGACGCCGACCCGCAAAGGCAGATCCCGCAGGTCGATGCCGTTGGCCAGCGCCTGTTCGATCATGAAGATAAAGTAACTCGGCGTGCAGCAGATGCCGGTGGTGCCGAAGTCGCGCATCAGCATGACCTGGCGTTTGGTATTGCCGCCGGAGGTCGGAATGACGGTGGCGCCGAGTGCTTCCGCGCCGTAGTGCGCGCCCAGTCCGCCGGTGAAAAGTCCATAGCCGTAGGAAACCTGAATCAGGTCGTTGCGGGTGAGTCCGACGCTGGCGAGGTTGCGTTTGACCACTTCGGCCCAGACCTGGATGTCGTGTTCGTTGTAGGCGACCACGATCGGTTTGCCGGTGGTGCCGCTGGAGGCGTGCAGCCGGACGATTTCCGATTTCGGGCAGGCGAAGAGGCCGAAAGGATAAGTGTCTCTCAAATCCACTTTGGCCGAAAACGGCAGCCGGGAAAGATCATCCAGACTGCGGATGTCTTCGGGGGTCAGTTTGAGCGCTTCCATCCGGCTGCGAAAGAGGCCGACCCGCTCGTAGGCGTGACGAACCGTTTTCTGCAGCCGTGCCAGCTGCAGCTCCCGCAGGTACTCCGGACGCACGTAATCCAGTGCGCTCAGATCATCGTTGAGTTGTAGAGAAGACATGTTCTGTTCCGTTGTTTTTGCAGTAACCATGGTAATTTGAATAATATAACTCCTTTTTTCGGTTTTGGCAAGAGGGGCGTTGCATTTTTCGGAATCCGCGGCGGCGGAAAGGGGCGGACGATGCTATATTATGGTGAAAGGAGAATATTGGGAAACGGAATCGGAGATGACGGCTTTGCAGAATGACGATCTGCCGGTAAGCGGCGTACTGCCGGAGCTGGCCGCGGCCTTGAAACGACATGGCCGTGCCGTGCTGGCCGCGCCGCCCGGCGCGGGAAAAACCACGCTGGTGCCGCCGTATCTGCTGCAGACGTTATGTGGTTCCGGCGGCCGGATCGTGCTGCTGGAACCGCGGCGGGTGGCGGCGCGTGCGGCGGCGGCGCGAATTGCCGCATTGCTGGGAGACCGGGTCGGCGGCGTGGCGGGATATCGGGTCCGGGGAGAGAGCCGGGTATCGGAGGCCACCCGGATCGAAGTGATGACCGAAGGGGTATTGACCCGGATGGTGCAGGATGATCCGGAGTTGTCCGGGGTCTCGCTGGTGGTTTTCGACGAATTTCACGAACGCCACCTGGAGGGGGATCTGGCGCTGGCGCTGGTCTGGGATGTGCGCGGCGGGCTGCGGGAGGATCTGCGGGTGCTGGTGATGTCCGCCACGCTGGAGGTGGCGCGGATTGCCGCCCTGCTGGATGACGCGCCGGTCGTGGAGGCCGCCGGGCGGATTTTTCCGGTTGTGGAGCATTGGGGCGGAGCGTTTGGGACGCCGACGGAGCTGCCGCGGCGAATGGCTGCCGCTGTCCGGCGGGTGGCGGAACGGGAGCCGGGAGGGATTCTGGCGTTTCTGCCCGGTGTCGGAGAAATCGAAAAAACCGCCGCGCTGCTGCGGGAT
>CASFXO010000206.1 GCA_949298665.1 uncultured Lentisphaeria bacterium | reverse complement strand
ATGTCTCCGGATGATCGGGACATTATGGAGGCGCGCAGTTATTCGCATGCCCGGGAGCTGGCGGTGATACAGAATATCGTCCGCTGGCATGAACCGGAGCTGGAAGCCTGCTGGCCGGCGGGCGGTATGGGAAGCCGCCCGGCACGCAAGCGCCGGAAAAGCCATCGCGGACGTCGCGAAAAAAATACGGTGATCGGCGTTCCCGCTCTGGAAGGGCAGGGCTGACGCCGGGCATGGTGCCGAACGGGGAGGAAATCGCGGAGCGGGCATGAACAGAATCATCGGACCGTTTACTCTTGCGGAGTGGATGACCGGCCTGTTCGGCGGCGGGCTGGCCGGATGGGCGCTGTTCGGTGCGGTGCAGGTGCTGTACAGTCTGGACGTGGCCGGATACGAGGCGGTGGTACTGCCGGTTTCGGAGTGGAAATGGGGGGCGGCGGCAGGACTGATGGCTGCCGGAGCGGCATTGACCCTGTTCTGGCTGTATTGTCTGCGCGAGGCGGGCTGTGCCGCTCCGGCGAAGAGCGTCTGGCGGGCCGGCTGGCCGCTGCCGGTTTCCGCGGCGGCGGTGTTCGGTTTGCCGGGCATCTGGGCGGCGCTGGGGTTCACGCTGGCGGCGGGCTGGAGTGTATTCCGGGCGCTGCTGCTGGTGCCGCAGCCGGAACGGTGGCTCCGACGGCGGAAAACCGCTTCTCTGATCATCGGGTTCTGCTGGGTGTTCGGGGGGTATCTGGTCTGGACCGGATTTCTGCGGCAGCAACAGGCGCTGGCGGTACTGCATCTTTATTTTCATGACTGGGGATTGTTTCTGGACGTGGCGCGCAACACCCTGCGGGGGGAATGGTTCGTCACCAGCGAAACGGGATTGAATTTTCTCGGCAATCATTTCATGCCGCTGACGATCGTGCTGCTGATGCCGTTTGCGGCTTTCTGCGATTCACCGGAACCGTTTTTCTGGTTCAACGCGCTGCTCTTGTACGTCAACGCCCCGCTGATTTATTGGCTGGCGCGGCTTCGGAAGCTGCCGCGGGGAACGGCGGCGGTGCTGGCGCTGGCGGTGCTGTGCGCGCCGACGCTTTCCAATCTGGTGCTGGCGCAGCGGTATGGGTTTCATGAGAATTATTTCTTCATGCCGCTGCTGATCCTCTATTTCATCTGCCGGGAAAAAGGCCGGGAAAAATGCGCCTGGGGGATCTGGTGCATGTCGCTGCTGCTCAAGGAGACGGTCGCCGTGGTCTGGTTCGGAATCGGCATGGTGGAGCTGCTGCGCGGGGAACGGCGGCGGGGGATGTTGCTGGCATTATTGTCCGCGGGCTGGTTCTTTCTGATGGTGAAGGTGGTCATGCCGTATTGTCAGGGGGGGACGGATTATCAGATGCTGTTCGTCTTCTCCAATCTGGGGACTTCGGTGGGGGAGGTGATGCTGTCGCCGTTCACCCGGCCCGGGGTTTTCTGGGGAACGCTGTTCAGCGGGAATAACGCGGCTTTTCTGCTGCTGGTGCTGCTGCCGGTGTTTTTCGCGACGCTGGCGCGGCCGCTGTGGCTCGGCGCGGGGGTGCTGTCGTTTGTGTTTGTCGCGGTGCAGGAGGGGGCATGGCTGCGGAACATCTGTTCCCAGCACCATGCGGATTTTATGATTCTGGTCTACATCAATGCCGTCATGGCTTTGGCGGCACTCCGGCGCGAACCGGGACCCGGCCGCTGGGGACGGTTGCTGGGAAAGGGGCTGCCGGAACGGAACGGCCGGGCCACCGCCGCCGCGCTGACGGCGGCGACCGTGGCGACGGCGGGTTTGTCCTTTTATTTCTTCGCCCAGGGCATTCACGGCAAATACTCATTCAACGCGGTTTCCATGCAGCGGGATTTTTCCGCTGAGATGGAACGATTCAAGGAACGGATTCCCCCGGGAACGGAGTTGAACGCCTCGTTTGCGCCGGCGGCGCATTTCGCGTTGCGTAATCGAGTGTATCCGAATACGTTCCATTTTTATTACCTGAGCGACCGGGTGCTGCTGGACCTGTTTTCGGAATTCGAGGATCTGGGGCTGTTCGACCAGGTGCGCGGGCATCTGCTGACACACGGCTACCGGGTCAGCCGGCGCGTCCGGGCCGATGACCGGCTGCTGATCCTGCTGGAGAAAGGCGTGGAACGGGCCGAACCGGACGGCTTGAGCCGGATGGCGGAACCGGTGTTCCGGCGGTTCGGCGCGGAACTGTCGCAGAAACAGGAAGCATTTGCGGTACGGATTGCGGTGGAGCCGGGCCGGGTGCGATTTCTGATTCGCCTGAAGGAACCGGTGCGGTGCGATTACCGGATTCATTTTCTGGTAGCGGACGCGGAAGGGAGGGTGTCCGGCGGCATGGAACTCTTCGGGAAGGGGGTGACGCCGGCGTTTCTGGCTCCGGTCGGAACGGTCATGAAGCTGGATTTCCCGTTGCCGGATGATTTCGGTGCGGTGCGGGAGGTGCGTTTCCGTATGGATCCGCGACCGGAAGTGGATTTTTCGAATGCGAAATTTCCGATCGCCGTCGCGAATCAGGATCTCTGAATCAGTTTTTACATGGTTGCTTATGGAAAAAGCAGAAAGTCGGTGCTACATTGTCCGGGTAGCAGGAGCAATGATCGCCGGCAATATTATGAAAGACGTATGAGTTATGGAAAAAAAACGATTGAAAGTGGTAGTTTCCGGTCTGGGGCGGATTTCCTGGGGGTACCATCTGCCGCAGCTGGCGGAACGTTCTGATTTTGAGTTGCTGGCCGTGGCCGATCCGATGGCGGACCGGTGCCGGGAGGCGGTGGAGAAATTCAAGGTTCCCCGTACCTATGCCGATTGCGGAGAAATGATTGCGAAGGAACGGGACGCGGATTTGCTGGTTTTGACCTCTCCCACGTGCTTTCACGCGGATCAGGCGGTTTACGCGCTGGAGCATGGCGTGGATGTTTTCTGCGAAAAGCCGCTGGCGGGGAGTCTGGCGGAAGCCGAACGCATGGTGGCGGCGATGCGGCGGAACGGCCGGCGGATGATGGTGTTTCAACCGCACCGGGTGCGTCCGGAGACGGATACGCTGCTGGAGATTCTCCGGAGCGGCCTGCGGGGGCGGGTCTTCCGGGCGCGCCGCGTGTGCGGGAACTTCCGCCGCCGGCAGGACTGGCAGGCGACACACGCGCTGCGGGGGGGGATGTGGAACAATTACGGTTCGCATTACATCGACCAGTTCATGTACGTGTTCGGCGGGGAGAAATTCCGGGTGTCCGGCTGCGAATTGCGGCGGATGGTCAGCGCCGGGGATGCCGATGACGTGGCCCGGATTCTGCTGGTCAATGATGCCGGGGTGATCGGAGACATCGACATCAACATGGCCTCGGCGATTCCGGAAACGGCCTGGACCGTTTACGGCGACCGGGGAATGGCCCGGTTGAATACCGTGAAACAGTGCTGGGAAGTCCGGTATCTGAAAGAGGATGAGATTCCGGATCTGTCGTTGCAGGAATCCATGGCGGCGGCGGGGAGAAGTTATGCTTCAGAAGCCGCATTGCCGTGGCATGAACGGGAATTTGCGCTGGGGGAATACCGTCCGGGGCTTTATTACGACTACGCCTACGCTTATTTTGCGCAGGGGGCGGCGCCGTTCGCGCCGATTGAGACGACGATGAAGTTGATGCGGATCAATGCCGAATGCCGCCGGATCGCCGAATCGCACCGGGAGATGATTTGAACGGACCGGCCCGGGCGGCGACGAGCGGGTTCGTCATGACGCCGATCGGTTTCGTCCGTTGCGCCGGGCGTTATCGTTTTGAAGCTCCCCGGCAGGGGGTGTTCGCGGCCAATTCGGGGGTGATCGAGCTGCTGGAAGGCCACCGGTACGAGGAGGCCGCGGCGGATCTGGCCGGTTTCGAGCGGATCTGGGTGCTGTTCGTCTTTCACCTGAATCAGACCTGGAACGTCCGGGTGACGCCGCCGGTGGCGCCGCCGGGACGGCGGATCGGGGTGTTCGCCACCCGTTCGCCGCACCGTCCGAACCGATTGGGGATGAGCTGCGTGGAACTGGAAAAGGTGGACGGACGGCGACTTCATATCCGGAATTTCGATCTGCTGGACGGTACGCCGGTGGTGGACCTCAAACCCTACATCCCCTGCGCGGACGCTTTCCCTGATGCGGCGGTGGGGTGGCCGGCGGAGGCCGGAGTGGAAAACTGGCAGGTGGAATACACGGAACGGTTTCTGGCGGAAAGCGCCTTCATCGTTTCCGCGGGGGGGCCGGACCTGCGTAATTTCTGTGAGGTGCAGCTGCATCACGCGCCGCTGGACCGGCAGCGGAAGCGGCTGTACGAGGCCGCGGACGGCACTATGGAAATCGGGTGCCGCACCTGGCGGATCCGGTTTGCGGCGGATGCGGCGCGGCGGTGGATCCGGGTGCTGGGGGTGCGTTCGAACTATCGCGAGGAGGAGCTGCTTCCGGAGGCGGCGGACCGGTATGGTGATCTGCCGGTACATCGGGCCTGGCGTGAATTTCAGGAAAAACGAGAGGACGGCAAGCAATGAGATACGAAGCAACTGCGGCGGGAGGCGCAATTTAAAATGACGGAGCAGGGCGAACGGGAGACATTGTCTTCCCGTCTGGGGTTTTTACTGCTGGCGGCGGGGTGCGCCATCGGGCTGGGCAACATCTGGCGTTTTCCCTTTATTGTCGGACAGTACGGGGGCGGGGCGTTTGTCGCGCTTTATTTGTTTTTTCTGATATTTCTCGGGTTTCCGGTCATGGT
>CASFXO010000205.1 GCA_949298665.1 uncultured Lentisphaeria bacterium | reverse complement strand
ATGTTCGGCCGGACGTTTTTTTTCTTTCGCCGCCTTCCTTCTCCCGCGCGTCACGGCCCCGGCGCCGGATTCCGGCCGCCCCCCGCGATCCCGCGGCGCCCCTCGAAAAACGGGCTCCTCCCCATCCGGACAGCCGGACAGTTTGTGCCCGCAAAAAGCGAAGTCCCGCTTGTTTCATCCGTGCGGTTCTGCTATAATCAGAATTGAGAGGAACAGGAAACGGCCGCGGCATCCCCGACGGTATGCCGCGTCCCCCCCCGGAATCAGGAATCACCATGAAACTGGATCGTCGTCTCGCCGATTATCTGCTGGCCCGGATCGCTTCCGGGGAATATCCGGTCGGAATGAAGATTCCGTCGGTACGCCGGTTGACCGCCAAGTTCGCCATGCCGCGGAGCACCGCATACGATCAGCTCGCGTTTCTGATCCGGAGCGGGATTCTGAAAGCGCATCCGGGCAAGGGCATTTTCGTGGCCCGGCAGGATATTTTTCCGACGGGCCGCAGCGCGGGGAAACTGGCGGCGTTCATCTCCCCCAGGGTCGTCGGTTCGACGACCAGCATCAGCTATCTGGCGCTGCTGGAATTCCAGCAGCGGGCGATGGCGCACGGTTTTGAAGTAAAGCTCTGTCTGGCGCATTACACGGACCTGACGCCGGAAGACTTCGCCCGCCGGACGGCGGACTGCCGCGGCGCGGCGCTTTTTCAGGAATACGACGCCAAATGGAAGGCTTTCGACTGCCGGATTCCGGTGGTGGCCACCCTGATGCGGCACAGCTTCGGCGGACGGATTTCCCTGGTCAACCTCGACCCGGAACAGGCGGCGGAACTGGCCGCGGCATATTTCCAGCACTACGACATTCAGACCGTGGAAATTCTGGCGAACATGCCGCCGATTTACGTTCAACGGGCTCACGTCTTTCAGGAACTCTGGTCGCACGGCCGGAAGCGCTGCAAGCTGTACCGGAAATTCTCCGAACAGCCCGCGCCCTATCGTCGGGACCGGGGATATTTCTTCACGTCCGACACGCTGCTGTACGACATCTATCTGACCCCCTGCCTCCGGAATTCCGGACGGCGGCTGGACCATGACTTCGTCATCCTCGGGCTGGACGGGAAACGCGACCTGAATCCGGACTGGCCGGATTTTCCCACCGTGGCGGTGGACTGGCGGGAGATCGGAGCCTGCATGTTCGCGGAACTGGCCCGGCTGCTCCGGGAACCGGATGCCCCCCGCCGGAACACCACCGTCTGCGGCCGGTTGAAATTGAATGCCCGCCAGCAGGCGGAATGGACTCCGGATCACCCCGGCACGGTGCGTACCCATTTCCACGATGGTCAGAATTATAATCCGAATGTTTCAGCGGTTCCGGAAAGAACATCGACAGGCGCCGGGTCCGACAACAGCCCCGCTGCGTCGTCTTCCCCGTTCCGTTCTCCGGAAAAACCGGAAGGACCGAAAACCTGAACCGACCGGAAAGATCCCGGTGTTCCTTCCCGACTTTCCCTGATCGACCTCACCAACCACAAGGAGAATGAATCATGCAGCACCCGCATTACGACGTCCGCCGCCTCCCCGCCCGTCCGTCATCCCGCCGCCGCTCCGCCTTCACGCTGATCGAACTGCTGGTGGTGATCGCGATCATCTCCATTCTGGCCGGCATGCTGCTGCCGTCCCTCAGCAAGGCGCGCGCCGCCGCCCGCAACACCCAGTGCCTCAGCAACCAGAAACAGATCGCCGCCGCCATCGCCCTCTACACCACCATGCAGGATGACTATTTCCCGGTCAACATCAAGGGCTTCAACGCCTCCGGCAAGCCGGTCGGCGGCAATAGTTATCTGAAAAACATGGAGGATCTCGGCGTGCTTCAACTCGGGTTCTTCAGCACCAATTACGTCCGCATGGGCAGCGCCGGCACCTGCCCGCTGGAGGCGGAATTCACCGGTTCCAGCAAGCCTCCCGCCTGGAAGATCGCCCCCAGCAGCTACCCGATCAACGATCTGCTCAGCGGCGCCCGGCATCTCGGCAATCTCTACCTGAGCGGCGTAACCGCCTATAGGAAAAACGCCCGCATTTCCTCCGTCCGCCGACCGTCCGTCCGCTGGCTGACGGCGGAACGCGGCAAAAGCGCGATGTACTTCAGCCACCGGGCGGATGCCGCCCCTGCGTTCCCGCACAGCGAGTTCGACCGGAAAATCGCGGTAAGCTCCCTGACCGGCGGCGTCGACGTCGTCCCGCAGCCGCTCTCGGCCAAAGGCAATATCTCCTTCGTCGACGGCCACGTCCAATCCACCACCAAAGGCGAAGCCATCACCCGGTTGAACCGGAAAGAGTGGGTGATCATGGAAGACGGCGTTCTGGGCAACTGGAATTAAACGCATTTGCGAACAGGGAGACGAAGACCATGACTTGCCGCTTCAACCGACTGACGCCCGGCATTGCCCTGGGCATCCTGCTGACCACCGGCTGGTTCTGTGCAGCGGAAACCATCATCTGGGACCATGCCGCTCTCCTCCGGGCCCGGGAACGTCTGAACCGCAACGACGACGAATCCCGGAAACTCCGTGCGGAGCTGGTCACCGTCGCCCGGGAATCCCTCCGGCAGCAACCCGGCTCCGTCCTGGACAAGGAACTGACCGCCGGGTCCGGCGATAAACACGACTTTCTCTCCTGGGCCATCTACTGGTGGCCCGATCCCGAAAAACCCGACGGCCGACCTTACATCTACAGGGACGGCCGGATCAATCCCGAAGGCGGACGCGGTAAAACCGACACCGCCGCTGCCGCCCGGATGCTGCGTCATACGCCGATTCTGGCGCTGGCCTATTTCTACACCGGAGAACGCCGCTACGCCGAACACGCGGCGCATTTCCTGCGCAAGTGGTTCGTCTCGCCGGAAACGCGGATGAATCCCCATTTCAATTACGGCGAAGTCCGCCCCGGCCACGACGGCGACCGCGGCGGATACACCGGGTTGATCATTCTGGCGCTGCGCATGCATCTGGTGCTGGATTCGCTGGCGCTGATCCGCGATTCCGGCTGCTGGAGTGAAACGGACGAAACCGCCTTCCGAAAATGGCTGACGGACTACCTCGACTGGCTGCATACCTCACCGCTGGCGCAGAAAGCCGCACGCAACCGCAACAACCTCGCCACCTATTTTGCCGGCCATCTGGCCATGATCCAGCTCTATCTCGGCCGGAAAGACGCGGCGCGGAAGGTGGTGACGGATTTCTTCCACCGCAGTTTCGCGCAACAATTCGGCGTCGGCGGCAAGCCGACGCACGAACTCGTCCGGACGCTATCCTTCACCTATGCCGTCTCCAATGCCAAAGGCTGGCTCAATCTGGCCACCATCGGAGAGAAAACCGGATTCGACGCCTGGCAGTACCGGACCGCCGACGGTCTGCGGTTCCGGGATGTGGCCGCCTATTTCACACCGTACGCCGCCGAGGGCACCGTCTGGCCCCATCGCCAGCTCAAAAAACCGGACCGCCGGGTCCTCTGGGACATCATGGTCCGGGCCGCCCGGCATGATCCGGACCCGGCCTTCCGCACCGCGCTCCGGCAGCTGCGGGACGCGCCCGGCATCGCCATGGAACAGTGGTACTTTCCTTACGAAGAACCACAGGAGCAATCACGACAGGCCCCCGCCCCCCGCGCCGGAGAGGACGGCGTTCCCGCCGCCGCGCCGGAAGGGCTCACTTCGCCGTAAACAGGGCCCCCTCGCCCGGTTTCTGGTAGAGTCGGATCCAGTCGATCCAGTAATGATTGGGCAGACAGCTGCTGGAATTGACTTCCGAATCCTGCGGCTTCCACGGACTGGTGTTGGTGAACACGTGATTGTTGATAATCACATACAGCGTTTCGTGAAACCCCGCCATGCCGTCCTTGTGGCCGAAATCCACCGACAGGTCATAATACCCGTACCGTTCGCCGTCGAGGTACATCGACATGCTCCGGGGCGTCCATTCGAAACCGTAAATGTGATACTCATTGTTCAGATCGGCAATATCCGTGAACTTATGCCGCGTGGGACTGCTGGTGGAGGAGTGTTTCCCGTTCCGATGCCACTTGTGCAGATTGGGCGCCGCCGTATCCGGCGAGGAAAACACCTCGAACACGTCCACTTCCGCCATGTAATCCGCCCGGCCGGCCGGCGCGATGTCCCCCGGCAAAGACTTCATCCAGAGCGAGGGCCAGGCACTGCGCTTGTACGGCACGCGCGCGCGCATCTCCAGATAACCGTACCGGAAATGCATCTTGTTGTACGTGGTCACCGAAAAACAGGTCGTGTAAAGCGGATTCCCGCTCTCCGGAGGACGGTCCATCACCGCGTTCAGCTGCAGTTTCCCGTCCGCCACCCGGACCACTTCGGGCCGTTCCGTCCCGGCCAGGGCCAGTTCCCCGTCCCCCTTCATATCGGGACGCAGCGTCCACTTCCGCTCGTTCAGCGTGGTACCGTCGAATTCATCGCTCCAGACCAGACGGTATCCCTCCGGCACATACGAGGCCTGATCCGCTTCCGCTCCGGTCCGCGCCGTCGTCCCCTCCGCGCCGGACACCAACCCGCAAGCCCCCAGCAGCAGCACCGCCAGGCAATTTCTCATCCCGCATGCAATCATTCCATGCATTTACCACCTCCTGCTGTTCGCGTTTTCGTCCCCCTCCCGCGTCCGGGTTTCGCCGCTTATCCGGCCAGTTCGGGAAAACGGGCAGCCAGCGCCGTACAGAAAAACCGGAGATCGCGGAACCGGTATCCGGCCACGGCATCATAATCCGTCGGCTGTTCGTTGACGATGATGATGGTACCGCCGTTGACCCGGGCGGCCATCGGCAGCGAGGAAACCGGCGCAACAGTGAGGCTGCTGCCCAGCACCAGTACCAGATCGGCACTCTCGAAATCCCGGAAAGCCCGGTGCAGCAACTCCTCGTCCAGCGGGTCGCCGTAAAACACCACCCCCGGCTTGATCAGGCCGCCGCAGGCGGGACAATGCGGCACGTCGCCGCGCATGACGGCCTCGCGCACCGGCTCCAGCCCGAATTCGCGACCGCAGGCAAGACAGCGATGGGTCCGGAAGGAGCCGTGCAACTCCATCACCTTGCGACTGCCCGCCCGGGTATGCAGAAGATCGATATTCTGGGTGTAAAGCGCGTCGAGCATGCCGTGTCTTTCCATGGCGGCCAGCGTCAAATGCACGATGCTCGGCTCCCGGAACGTCATCGGATACCAGTTCTCCCGGGCGTAGGCGTAAAACACATCCGGTGCCCGCTCGAAGAAAGCGCTGTCCAGCAGTTCTTCCACATCGTACCCGTGCCATTTCCGCCGGAAAGCCCCCTCCGGACCCCGAAAATCGGGAATGCCGGAAAAGGTGGAAACCCCCGCCCCCGTCAGAACGACGATCTTCCGCGCCTTTTTGAATTCATCGAAACACCTGCCGTGATCCATATGCCACTCCTCTCCTGTCCGGCTCTGTACCGCCCTTTCAATATATCCCGTCCGAAAATATTTCGCAAATTGTTCCGCGCTCGTCTTTGCCCGCCACGCGTTTTCTCCATGCGGAAAACCCCGGCTGCGGCGGTTGCACGACCAGCCGGACTGTGCTATAATATGCACCATGAAAACTTTCTTCTTCACAGTGCTCTTCCTTGTGAGCGTCCTGCTCCGGCTGCACGCGGTCACGCTGGACGCCGGCACTCCGGTATTCGAACGGCCGGACCCGCAGTCGCAGCTGATCGCCATCACCGACCGCCCGGTCGAGTGCCGGGAAAACGCCCCGCCGCAGCGGGTTTTCATCAGCCGCCACCCGCTGGCGCGTTACGAGGATTTTCAGGCGGTCACTCTTCCGGACGGGCGTTCCGGCTATGCCGCGCCGACGGTCCAGCCGGTGCGGGATGCCGGCGGCGGGCTGTTCTTCCGCAGCCTCGGACCGCCTCAGCGAGGCCGGCAGGTCCTGTTTCTCGGTATCGCCGCCGCGCTGGTCCTGCTGCTCATGCAGTACCGCAAGGGGTGCCGCGACCGGTCGATCGTCCCCGGCTCGATTCAGGAGGATTGGTGTTTCGCGCTGTTTCTGGTTTTTCTCCGGCAGTTGCTGATCCTCTACGTCGTCATGGGCGCGGGGAATCTGATCTGCTCGGCCGCCGACGAACCCGGCTACCTTCAGGTCGGCGCCGACCTGTTGCGGGGCAAATGGGACGGACCATGGAATTATCCGATCGGGCTCGGAGTGCTTTTCTATCTGCCGGCCCTGCTGCTGACCGGAGCGGAAAATTACTATGACCTGGCCGTCGGCGCATCGCTGTTTTCGGCGCTGGTGCTGGCGCCTCTGTCGCTGGCGGCGGGGTATGCGATCCTGCGTACCCTGCGGCTCGGAAGCCGGGCGGCGCTGGCGGCGGGACTGATGTGGACAATCATGCCGTTCGTGCTTTTTTATGTGCCGGACTGGGACCGCGGCCTCTTCTCCAGCGCGATCGGCCTGCCGTCGTTCCAGATGTCGTTCCGGCATTACAATACCCTGATCGGAGCCGGATACAACGCCATGAGCGACACGCTTTCCACCCTGCTGGTGCTGACGACCCTGCTGGCGGCGCTGCGGCTGCCGCCCCGGCTGCGGTCGATCGCCCCCGTGGCGGGGCGCGTAGCCCGCAGCGGTCTGGTTCGGGTCAACAATATATTCTTCGCACCGGTGAGCGGCTTAGTCCTCTTCT
>CASFXO010000204.1 GCA_949298665.1 uncultured Lentisphaeria bacterium | reverse complement strand
GGGTACTCAATGAATTGAAAAAGGACGCCGCCTATTTCCAGCTGCGCTTTCTGCCTTCCCAGAAACTGCTTCAGCGCCCGATCACCGTGCTGGATACCGAGCGTTACAATCCGAACGTGATCACGCTGCAGGCCCCCGCCGGAACCACCGGGCTGCAGGTTTTCATCTACACCCACAAAGCCCCCAAACCGGCGGTTGCCGTCAGTGAATTCCAGCTGGACGAATCCGCCACCCCCTTCACCTCTTTCTCTCCGTGGCCGGGAGAACAGCTGCTGCTCAAACAGGATCCCCTGACCGATCTCAAACTGGATGAAAAATCCGGCGCCCCCGTTTACTGGGGCCGATATACCCAGGGGCCGAATCCCGGCACCATCGAAGTCGCCACCCTGGCCGACGGCAAAACCGCCCTCAAGATGGTGGACAGCGACAAGCAGAGCGAAATCGGCGTCGAATTCAGCTTCAGCGTGACTCCCGGTCTCTATTACCGGGCGACGGTGGATGCGAAGAATCCGACCGGGGAACGGTGTTTCCTGCTGCAGCTTTCCATGTTCCCGGGCAAACAACACAAACAGGTGTTCTTCACCCAGAGCGACGACTTCAAAACCTACACCGTGACGGCGCAGGCTCCGGAAGACGCCACCAAAGGCACGGTGTATCTCTATTCCCACAAACCGCCGACCGGCAGCATCGAACTGCGCAATTTCCGGCTGGAACAGAGTGAACGTCCGTTTGACGAAACCAAGTGAGGCTTTTCATGAAACATCTGATTTTTTCCGCCGTTCTGGCCTGCGGCTGCGTGGCGATGGGCGTGGAGCCGGAAGTCATGCTGCGGGATAATTTCGAGTTCTGCGAACCCGGCCCGGGAGTCCCGGCCGGACATGAGCTCTTTTTCGGTACAAAACTGACCGGAGATGCGGCCAAAAACACCAAAACCTCCGTCTCCGTGGTGGCCAAGGAGAAGGGCCGGGAAGTGGTCGTCGACGATCAGTGCGAACAGACCGGTCTCGGCATCTGCAAAACCTTCCCCGCCGCCGCCGGCAAAACCTACCGGGCCACGATCAAGGCGCGTCCGCTGGACGGACGCAGTCTCGACGGCTTTTTCATTCAGCTTACCGGAGTGCCGTCCAACCAGAGCCGTTCGGCTCAGGTCGTCGGACCGGATGAAGGCGCCGAATACGGTCAGACCCAGGTGATCTTCAAGCTGCCGGAAGGCGACAAGCAGGTCCGGTATTACGCTTATTCGAACTACGGCGGACTGCCCCGCGTGGCCATCGGCGAAATCACCGTCGAAGAACTGGACCCCTCCGTGCCGGTCATGCTCATGGATGAAAAGTTCGCGGAAAAACCCGTCAAGGAAGGTCCGCCGAGCGGCCACGGTCTGTTCTTCTCCACCAAGCTTACCGGCGACGCGGCGAAGAACACCGCCACCCGGCTCGGCGTGGCCAAGGGGCTGGAAGGCAATGAACTCTTCCTCGAAGACCACTGCGACATGACCGGACTCGGCACCAACCGGAACTTCCCGGGCACCCCCGGCAAGTACTACCGGGCCAAGGTGACGCTGCGGCCGCTCGAAGGGGAAACCGTGAACGGCGTCTTTCTGCAGCTGCGCGGCCTGCCCTCGAACAAGCTCAATCAGGTTCAGGTGAAAGCGCCGGCCGAAGGCGAAACCTGGAGCACGACCGCCGTCACCTTCCAGCTGCCGGAGGGCGATCAGATCGTGCAGTATTACGTTTACTCCAACTATGAGCTGAAACCGGCGGTCGCCATCCGTGAAATCACGGTCGAAGAGTGCGAATCGCCCTTCAAATGAAACGGTGAACCCGTCGGACGGCGGCGGCAAAGGCCGCCGTTCACGGTAACGCGAAACCCCCTTTCCGCCATGCTCGCGGAAAGGGGGTTTGGTTTAGGGGGAGCGGTTCAATCATCCAGCCGGATCGGACGCTTTTCCGCGGCGGAACGGTAAATGGCGTCCAGCAGCCGCATGACGGTAACCCCCTGCTCCGGCGCCACCAGAAACGGCTCGTTCTTCAACACCGCGTCGGCGAAGAGATAATACCCGCTGCGGCACTCCGGCATCGGCGGATGCAGCTTCATGTCGAACTGGGCGCCGTGGCATTCATGGCAGTATTCCACATCGAATTCATAGCCTTCGTGCAGATTGAACTGGCGAATGCCGCCTCTGGTGCCGAGCAGCTGCGTGGACATGAGTTCGTTTTCCCGGACATTGGCCGCCCAGGAGGCCTCCAGCTCCAGCATGGCGCCGTTTTTGAAGCGGATCATCGCGCAGGCGAGGTCCTCGACGCTGTATTCGAATCCCTTCGCCGCGGCGATTCCCGGACCGAAGGGAGCGTAGGTGCCGGCCATGACCCATTCCGGTTCCGGATAGTCCATCATCCAGAGCGCCAGATCCAGCCGGTGCACCCCGAGGTCGATCAACGGTCCGCCGCCGGAACGCTGTTTGTCGAAAAACCAGTTCCCGGACGCCCCGCCGGAATTGAAACCGCTCCGCCCCAGTCCCGGCACGCCGCGGCGACGGTGCCAGACGGTGCGGCCGAAGTAGATGTCGCCCAGTGCGCCGCTTTCGGCCAGATTCTTCATCGCCCGCGACTGGGGGTGAAAGCGGTAGGAGAAGTTGATGCCGAGCTTCCGGTCGTATTCCCGCGCCGTCCGGAGCATGATTTCCGCCTGTTCGGCGTTGAGCGCCATCGGCTTTTCACAAAGCACGTTCGCTCCGGAGCGGAGCGCCGCCACCGTGAGCGCCATGTGATCGATATTCGGCACGGCGATGGAGACCACGTCCAGTTTTTCGGCGTCGAACATTTCCTGCGCGGTGGGATAGGCGCGGGGAATCGCCAGCTCCTTCTGGTAATGGTGCAGTTTGGGTACATCGATATCCGCGATCGCCACCACTTCCACGTCAGGGTGTTCCCGGTAACCGGCGATGTGATTGCGGCCCATGCCGAGGCCGACCACGCCCGCTTTGAGTTTCTTCATGACGGTATTCCTTTCTCGACCAGCGGTTTCAGAGACTCTGCACGACGCCGGCCTTGTCGGCGGCGGCGGGATCTTCGGAACGGATTTCCTCCAGCGCGTCCACCTTCGGGCAGATGTGTTCGCGCCGGATCAGGGGCCGGGCCCAGCGCACGGCGTTGCCGAGCACGCGCAGCACATTGGCGTCGCGGTAAATCGGATAGCTTTCGTGGCCGGGGCTGAAGTAGAAAATCTTCCCGTAACCGCGTTCGAAGGTCACGCCGCTGCGGAAAACTTCGCCGCCTTCATACCAGGAAATGAACACCACGTGACCGTCGGCGGGAATGTCGAAACGTTCCCCGTACATTTCCACATGCGGCAGTTCGAAATAATCGCCGATGCCCTGCGTGATCGGATGGGCGGGATCGATGTTCCAGACCCGTTCCCGTTCCCCGGCTTCCCGCCAGCGCAGCGAACAGTTCGTCCCCATGAGCGACTTGAAAATCTTGGAAAAATGACCGGAATGCAACACCAGAAGTCCCATCCCTTCCAATACTTTCCGATGTACTTTCC
>CASFXO010000203.1 GCA_949298665.1 uncultured Lentisphaeria bacterium | reverse complement strand
CACTTCCGGACGCACCCTTTATTCCTACCGGGTGATTCCGGATCGTGGTTCCTGGATGGACGTGCAGTTTGATATCAACGATTATATCTATATTTATCTGGATCGGCGTCGGCGTCGGCGCAAGTTTTACATTACCACTTTCTTGCGGGCCATCGGGTATGAGACGAACCGGGATATCCTCTCCCGCATTTATGAAGTGAAGAAAATGTCGTTGACTTCGCTGCTCAAGCTGAAGGATCTGACCGGCTACTATACGGTTGACGACATTACCACCGAAGATGATACTCTGCTGGTCAATGAGCTGACCCAGTTGACGGAAAACGACCTCAAGAAACTGCAGGAGGCGGGGATCGGTCAACTGGAACTCGTGCATGTGTCCGACGGAGATCATTACATCATCGGCTGTCTGCGCAAGGATCCCTCCCGCAATCGGGAGGAGGCGTTGAAGGAAATCTATCGGCGTATGCGCCCCGGCGATCCGCCGAACGTCAAAAATGCCGAACAGTTGATCCACCGTCTGTTTTTCGACAATCGGCGGTACGATCTCGGAGCGGTGGGGCGTTATAAGCTCAATGAGCGGCTTGGCTTCGATGATTCGGTAACCGACCGGGTGCTGCGTCCCGAGGACCTGATGGTGGCGACCAAGATGCTGATCCGGCTGCGTCATTCGGGCGGTGCCGTGGACGATATCGACCATCTCGGCAGCCGCCGGGTGCGCACGGTGGGCGAACTGCTGCAGAATCAGTGCCGGGCCGGCCTGTTGCGCACCGAACGTCTGATCCGTGAACGTATGACGCTGATCAACAGCAATGAAGATACTTCGCTGTTGCCGAGCAAGCTGATCAATCCGAAGGCGTTTGCCGGTGTGATCCGGGACTTTTTCGCCCGCAGCCAGCTGTCGCAGTTCATGGACCAGACCAATCCGCTCAGTGAACTGACCAACCAGCGGCGTCTCAGCGCCCTTGGACCGGGGGGGTTGAGCCGCGACCGGGCCGGTTTTGAAGTGCGCGACGTGCATTCCAGCCACTACGGACGGATCTGTCCGATCGAAACCCCGGAAGGTCCGAACATCGGTCTTATTTCTTCGCTCTCTCTTTATGCGGTGATTGACAAATACGGCTTCCTTGAGACGCCGTACCGCCGGGTAGTGGACGGGCAGGTGACCAATGAAATCGACTTCCTGACCGCGGATAAGGAAGAACAGTACGTGATTGCCCAGGCCAATGCCCTGCTGGATGAGAACAACCGTTTCGTCCGGGACGTGGTCATGAGTCGTCATCTGGGCGAATCCGGAGAACGTCCGAGCAGGGAAGTGCAGTATATGGACGTTTCCCCGAAACAGCTGGTCAGCGCCGCCGCCGGCATCGTGCCCTTCCTGGAACACGACGACGCCAACCGCGCTCTGATGGGGGCGAACATGCAGCGTCAGGCGGTGCCGCTTCTGACCACCGAATCTCCGCTGGTGGGGACCGGGCTGGAAGAACGGATCGCCCGCGATTCCCGCGCGGTGGTGACGGCCAGAGCGGACGGTATCGCGGCGGAAGTAACCTCAACGCGAATTGTGATCACCGTGGACGGAAAACCGCTGAACGAGACGGCCGAGCCCGACAAGGCACAGGTTTATAAACTGAACAAGTTCCTGCGCAGCAACGCCGGGACCTGTGTCAAC
>CASFXO010000202.1 GCA_949298665.1 uncultured Lentisphaeria bacterium | reverse complement strand
CACCCCGAACTTCGGGCTGCCGCTGCAATCCGGTCGTACCGCTGAACCCGTCAACCATGGAGGCTCCGCCCAATGAACGAATCGTCCGCTGCCGCCGTTTCCCGTTTTTCGCGCATTTGGCCGGCCATCGTGGTCGTGGCGCTGGTGCTGGTGCTCGCCTGGGGCGGGTATCAGTGGTTCTTCTGCCGTTTCTACGTGCCCCCGGGGCACATGGCGATCGTTACCGCCAAGTCGGGTAAAAATCCGCCGCCGGGCGCCATTCTGGTCGAGGACGGCGAGAAGGGCATCCGCCGGGAAGTGCTGGCGGAAGGCCGCCATTTTCTGGATCCGATCTTCTACGATGTCAAAATCGTCCCCGCCATCCAGATTCCGCTCGGCAAGGTGGGGCTGGTCACCTCCAAGGTGGGCGCGGAGCTGCCCCCGGGCGAAATCATCGCGCCCGATCACCGGAGCAAGGGGCTCTGGCGCGACGTGCTCGGACCCGGCACCTATCGTTTGAATCCTCAGGGATATCAGGTGGAGATCGTCGACGCCATCAACATTCCGGTGGGGTACGCGGGGGTGGTTACTTCTCAGACCGGTAAGGCGCCGCAGCCCGGCACCTTTGCCGGACTCGGGGAAAAAGGGGTGCTGCGCGACATTCTTCAGCCGGGACTGTATTACATCAACACCCGCGCCTATCAGGTGAACATCATCGAAATCGGCATGAATCAGGTCAGTATGACCGGTGAAGACGGCAGCAGCCTCATCGCCGGACGCAACGATTTGAGCTCCGTCGGCAATGCCCTGCAGGAGATGCAGCTCAATACCCTGAACATGCAGCGCACCAGCCGGATGAAGGCCGCTCTCGCCGCCAATCCCGAACGGGTCGCCGCACCGGCGGCGGCCTCCGTCACGGCAAGAGACGGCGCCCGCAAAACTGCCCCCCCCGCCGCTGCGATGAAAGCCGACACACCACGCTCGGAAGCGATGGCGCAGAATCTGCGCAATGTCGATGCGGACAGCGTGATCTACGGCATCAGCCGCTATGTGGAATTCCCGTCCCGGGACGGGTTCAAGATTCTCATCGACATGACGGTGGAATTCGAACTGATGCCGGAACACATTTCCCGGCTTTATCTGCTGTACGGCGACCTGCCGCAGGTGGTGGAGAACATCATTCTGCCGCAGGTGCTTTCCATCTCCCGGCTGAAGGGATCCACCTACAAGGCTCAGGACTTCATCATGGGCGAGGGGCGGGAAACGTTTCAGAACGATCTGCGCAATGATCTGGTCAAGTCTCTGGCCGAGAAAAACATCATCGTTCACAACGCGATCATCCGCAACGTGGAGATTCCGGTGGACATCCTGACGCCGATCCGCGCCGTCAGCATCGCCCGGGAACAGAATCTGACCAACCTGTCGCTGCAGGAAACCGCGAAGGTTCAGGCGGAACTCAACACCGAACAGGCCATGATCCAGCAGCGCAGCAGAGAGGTGGAGCAGGAAACCCGTAAACTGGTGGCGGAAATCATGGCCAATCAGAAGAATTCCGTCGAGAAGCTCCGCGCCGAAACCGCCCTCGCCGTGGCCGACCTGCAGCTGAAAAAATCGGAGATCGAGGCCCGCACCGTCAAGCTCCGCGGCGAAACCGACGTCAAGGTGGCGTTTCTCAAGGAGAACGAACTGGCCAACGGCGCGTTTCTCAAGTCCCAGGTGCTCGGCGACCTCGGCATTCTCGCCGATCTGCGCTTTGTGGAGATGCTCAATCCGGCGGTGCAGACCCGGATCATTCATGCCGGAGAAGGCACGCTCTGGACCGATTTGAAGACATCGTCCGTCGCGCTGCCGCTGCCGGTTTCCCGGAACGCCGAACCGGCCGTTTCCCGCAGCGTCGCCACGCCGTCTCCGGCGGCATCTCCGACGCCGATGCCCGCACCGGCGCCCGCGCCGTCGAATTCCGTCCCATCCATGCGGCAATGACGGTTGGCCGCATTCCCGGCCGTCTGATGGCCGGGACGCGGAACCCGGCGGCGGGACCGGTCAGAACGGGACGGGATCGTCCGCCGCGGCCGCCAGTGTTTCCCGACGCCACCCGGCGATCGCCGTCAGAAAGGCCGGAACCACGTCCCTGGCCTTGGCCGGGCCGATGCCCTTGATCCGTGCCGCTTCTTCCGGGGTGGCCGGTTGCATCTGCGCCAGTCCCGTCAGCGCGGCATCGGTGAGGATCCGATAGGCGGGGACTCCGTGTTCCCGCGCCAGTTGCTGCCGCAGTCGACGCAGGAGTTCGAAAAGGTCGTTGCATTCCGGCGTATCCGCGGTCGCCACGGCGGCGGGCCGGCGGGCGGCGGCGCGTTTTTCCGTGGCCGCTTTTTTTCCGGCAAACGGTTCCGGATCGAGTTCCGGCAATGCCAGCGGCGGCGGTGTCTGGCCCGCCAGTACCTCCGCACCGACGGCGGTCAGGTCCAGACAGGGATACTCCGGCGAACCGCAGCGCCCGAGCAACCCGCCATCCTCCATCGCCCGCAGCAGCGCCAGAATCCGGTTCTGCCGGAGCGCGGCCAGCCGTCCGAAATAACGACTCCGGTCCAGCCCCCGCTCGACGATTTCCGCCCGGCGCGCCCCCGCCAGAACGGCGCTGAGTTTGCCGCCGCCCAGGCGGCCGCCGAACGAATCGACCGCCGCCAGCACCAGCCGGATCGTCGCCGTTTCCGCCGCATCCGGTTGCCGGAGCGCGGCGGTGCGATGCCGGTCCGTGCCGCACGCGTCGCAGCTGCCGCACGTCCAGTCTCCGGCCTCTTCCCCGAAATATTCGATCAGATATTTCTGGCGGCAGGAACGGCACCGCGCATAACCGATGACCTCATCCAGCCGCGCCAGCTCGAAATCGTGTTTGCGCTCCAGTTCCGAAAAGTCGATATCCAGCTGCGTCTCTCCGGGGCGGAGCAGTTCCGTCGTCCGGCCGCTGAACGGTGCGTGCCACTCCAGACAGTCACCGTCCAGCGCCCGCAGCACCCGCCGCAGCTGTTCCGGACGCAGTCCCGCCACCTGCGCCAACTCCTCGACCGAGCAGTCCATTCGATGCAGCAATGCTTCACCGTAAGCGGCAATGACCCGGTGAATGAAACGCGACCGCTGGTTTTTTTCCGCGGCATGTGCACTGGACAGCTCCTTCAGGCTGCCCCGGAAACACAGGGTGCCGCGGTTTCCGGTGCGATAGGAGCGCTCCACATAACCGGCCTTTTCCAGCACGCTCAGCGCGCTGCCGGCGGCGGTGGCGCTGCCCGCCTCCGGCGTCCGTTCCGCCAGTTCGTTCAGGGAGAGCTCCAGCGACGGGCTGTTCCGTTCCGCCGCCAGTTGGTCCAGCGTCCGGTAGACGCCGTTCACCAATTCCGGCGACGGGTTGTTCAGATGGATCAGGAACTCCTGGACAAAACGGTCGCTGTAGGAGAACAGGAGGATGCATTCCGCCGGTTCCCCGTCCCGTCCGGCACGCCCGGCCTCCTGATAATAGGCTTCCAGCGAGCCGGTGAGATTGTAATGCACCACGCACCGCACGTCCGGCCGGTCGATCCCCATGCCGAAGGCGTTGGTCGCCGCCAGCACCGGGCAGGGATCGTTCATGAAGCGTTCCTGGGCTTCCACGCGGGCGGCATCGTCCATGCCCGCATGATAGGCGATGCAGCCGAAGCGTTCGGCGATTTCCTCGACGGCCTTGCGCGTGGACGCATAGATGATGGTCGGCCGTTTCTGTTTCAGAATGGCATCCAGTACCTTTTCCTTGTCCTCTTTCCGCGGGCATTCCCGGACGGAGAACGCCAGATTCGGGCGTTTGAAGCCGGCCACCAGCAATTCCATTTCCGGGCGGCGCAGCTGGGTGCGGATGTCGTCGCGCACCTGCCGCGTGGCCGTCGCGGTGAACGCGCACACCTGCGGCACGGCGAACCGTTCGGCGCATTCCCCGAGGCGCAGGTAGGACGGGCGGAAGTCGTGGCCCCACTGGCTGATGCAGTGCGCCTCATCCACCACCAGCATGGACGGGGGAGCGTCGTTCAGCAGCCCCTGAAAGGCGCCGGTCTGGAATCGTTCCGGCGCCACGTAGAGCAGTTTCACCCGTCCCGCGACGGTGTCGCGGAAAATCAGCTGCTGCTCGCCGAAATCCACCATGCTGTTGACGCACGCCGCGGCGATTCCCCGGGCCTGGAGCGCATCCACCT
>CASFXO010000201.1 GCA_949298665.1 uncultured Lentisphaeria bacterium | reverse complement strand
GCTTTCCGCTCCTCACCCGGATCGGCTCCCGCCGCGCCTGCACCCAGACCAATCACAATACCGACCGCCCGATTCTTTACGATGACCGGCCGCACGAGGGTTTCTACACCCGGGACGAGGTCCGGCGCGTCGTCGCCTTCGCCGCCCGGCGCGGCATCCGGATCATGCCGGAAATCGACCTGCCGGGTCACGCCGAAGCCCTGCTGGCGGCCTATCCGGAATTCGGCAATCTCCCCGGCTATCGCTACCGGGTCCGCGAACGGTGGGGCATCAGCCGCCACACCCTCAACGTTGCGGAGGAAACCATCGCGGCCATGCAGCATCTTTTTGAGGAAGTAGCCGAACTGTTTCCCTGGAAATGGATGCACATCGGCGGCGACGAGGTGGATCCGGGCGAATGGGCCGCCAGCCGCGACGCCCAGAACCGGATGGCGGAACTCGGTCTGCACAGCGAACGGGAACTGCAAAGCTATTTTCTGAGCCGGATCTGCCGCCGTCTGCTCGAACTCGGACGCCGCCCCATCGGCTGGGACGAAATTCTCGAGGGCGGCCCGCCGACCGGCGCCGCCGTCATGTGCTGGCACGGCCATGAAGGCGGTCTGACCGCCGCCCGACTCGGTCTGGACGCGGTCATGGCGGACAGCGCGCAGGTTTATCTGAATCATTACCAGGCGGACCCGGCCACCGAACCGCTGTCGCACGGGTATGAACTGCCGATTGCGCTGGTGTACCGGTTTGCGCCGGTTCCGTCCGGACTGGACGCGGCGACGGCGCGTCATATTCTCGGCGGCCAGGGGGCCTTGTGGACGGAGTACATTCCGAACATGAAGCATCTGGAATACATGATGTTTCCGCGCGCCTGCGCGCTGGCGGAACGGCTGTGGCTGCCGCCGGAACAATGCGATTATCCGGACTTCCTGCACCGTCTCCGCCGCCACCGGCGGCTGCTGGACCGGCACCGGGTGAATGCCCATATCCTGCCGTTGTAGAAGGAAAGGAAACCATGCGCCGGGATTTTCTCGACTGGAGCGCCGGGCGCCCCGTGTCCAAAATCATCGCCAAGGAAACGCTCAACCATCGCGGCCTGATCGAATGGGCCTCGGGGCTTGACGTCTACGCCGACACCGCCGCGGCCTATCGCCGGGCGTATCGGCGGCTCGGCATCGACCTCGTCAACCGCGTGCCGCTGGAAAACGCCCCGCCGCCCTGTCCCGCCGGCGTCACACTGCCGGTGCCGGACCGGCCCTATCGGCGGCAGCCGCTCGGCGTTTATGACACGGTGGTGCGGGAGCGTTACTGCTGCGCCGATCCGGAAGCGGTCTGGCGCCTGGACTTCCGTCAGCTGGAGTACACCGATCTGCTGACGCCGGTGCCGCACGGCTGCGATCCGGAAGACATCCGGACGCGGGAAGCGGCGCTGGGGGAAATCGGCTGTTATTATCCGATGCTGTACACGACGCTCTTCATGGCGCCGGTGGAGTTTCTCGGCTGGGAGATCTTCATGGAGACGGCGTTTACGGAGCCGGACCGGTTTCACGAACACGTGCTCCTGCCGTGGCTGGAGAAGGCGCGCGCCGTCATCCGCGCCATGGCGACGGCGAGTTCCGCGCCGTGGGTGTTTCTGCACGACGATCTGGCGACGGCCGCCGGACCGGTGTTTCCGCCCTCCTGGTATGAGGATTACATTTTTCCGCATTACCGGGAAATCTTCGCGGAAATCCGGGGCTTCGGCAAGAAGGTCATGCTGGTGGCGGACGGCAACATGTCATCCTTTCTGCCGCGCCTGGCCGAACTCGGACTGGACGGGCTGATGGGCGAGAATCCCGCCACGCCGCTGGAAGAGACGCAAGCCTGGCTGGACGGCGGCGAACGCTTCTACATCGGCGGCATCGACACGCGGCGTTTGACGTTCGACACGCCGGAGGGCGTCCGGGAGATGACCCGCAACGTCATGAAGCTGGTGGAAACATTCCCGCATTTCGCGCTCTCCTCCTGCGGCGGACTGCACGGCAACATCCCGCTGGAAAACGCGATCGCCTATGTCGAAACCCGGCTTCACCCATAATGGAAAAATTCCCATGAAACAGACGTTTTTTTACATCCGATCCACCTTGTTTCCCAAAACAGGAGATGATATAGTGATGCCGCGCCCGCGGTGCCTTCCCGACGGCTGACGCCGTTCCGATGTGCGACCGCCGGATCAAAACAGCCTCCCGCCGCGAACGGCGGACGGGGTAAAGGTAAATCGATTGAATCATTTTTTAAAAGCAGACACCTATGACAAATTCATCCTCTCTTCCCACACCCGCATTCGGTTCGTGGCTGCAGATCGGCCATCCCGCCAATGCGGAAATCCTCGCCCGGTGCGGCTTCCACTTTCTCGCGCTCGACTGCGAACACGGCGAAGCCGGAGACGCCGACATCGGCAACTTCTGCCGCGCCTGCCGCCCGTACGGCGTCCTGCCGCTCGTCCGCGTCCGGGAAAACGCCGTGCTGCCCATTCGCCGTGCGCTCGATCTCGGCGCCGCCGGAGTGATCGTGCCGCTGGTCGATTCCGCCGAAGCAGCCCGCGCCGCCGTCCGCGCCGCGCACTATCCTCCGACAGGCATTCGCGGCTTCGCCTGGCAGCGGGGCAACGAATGGGGCGCGGAATTCGACGCCTACGCCCGGACATTCCGCCCGCTGGTGATCGCCATGATCGAATCGCGCGGCGCGGTGGAACATTGCGACGAAATCATGGCGGTCGACGGCGTGGACGGCTGCCTGATCGGACCGTATGATTTGTCCGGTTCCTACGGCATCACCGGACAGACCGGGCATCCGCTGATCGTGCAGGGCTGCGCCGCCGTGGCGGAAAGCTGCCGCAGAAACGGCAAAATGGCCGGTCAGCACATCGTCACGCCGAATCCGGAAAACATTCAAACCGCACTGACGCAGGGCTACACCTTTCTGGCCCTCGGCATGGACACCTTTTTCCTCCGTGCCGGTGCGGAAAAAATCCAGGAGATGCTGCCGTGAATCTGCATGACAAAGCCCCCGAAATCGCCGCGCTCCGCCTGGGCATGGATTGGAGTGAAGCGGACCTGAACCGTCCCCACGTCCTGCTGGAAAGCACCTTCGGCGACAGCCACCCCGGCAGCGCCGGACTGGACACGCTGGTCGCCGCCGCCGCCCGGGGCGTGCAGTACGCCGGCGGGAAACCGTCGCGGTTTACCGCGACCGACATCTGCGACGGCATCGCGCAGGGCCACGAAGGGATGAATTACTCGCTGCTGTCGCGGGAGCTGATCGCCGCGATGGCGGAAATTCACGCCCGGGTCAACCTGCCGGACGCCATGATCTTTCTCTCCAGCTGCGACAAGGCACTGCCGGGCCATCTGATCGCACTGGCCCGGCTCAACGTGCCGGCACTGGTCATTCCCGGCGGAGTGATGCTGGAGGGACCGGACCGGATGACGCTGGAACAGATCGGAAAATATCACAGCTACTGCAAACGCGGGATGATTTCCGAAGCGGAGTTCTTCGACTGGAAAAAACGCTCCTGCCCGAGCTGCGGCGCCTGTCAGTTCATGGGGACGGCCTGTACCATGCAGGTAATGGCGGAAGCGCTGGGACTGGCGCTGCCGTTCTCCGCGCTTGCCCCGTTCGTCCTGCGGGAGATCCGCTGGAACGCGGAGGCCGCCGGAGAAGCGGCGGTGGTGCTGAGCCGCCGCGGACTGCGGCCGAAAGACATTCTGACGGCGGACGCCTTCTACAATGCGGCGATCGTCCACGCGGCCATTTCCGGCTCAACCAACGCGCTGCTGCATCTTCCGGTGATTGCGAAGGAGGCCGGCATCGCCTTCGGGGAAGCGGACTTCGACCGGATCGGACGCGAGATTCCGTTCATCGGCAACGTCCGTCCCGCGGGAGCGT
>CASFXO010000200.1 GCA_949298665.1 uncultured Lentisphaeria bacterium | reverse complement strand
TTTCGGAATCGCACTTCGCGGTGCACGCCTGGCCGGAATATGATTATGCGGCGGTGGATATTTTCACCTGCGGCGACTCGATTGATTTCGATGTGGCGGTCGAGGCGCTGCGCGTCGGACTGGAGTCGCAGCAGGCGATCGTCTCCAGCGTCATGAATCGCGGCATCGTCAATCCGCAGGGAGTGGAGCGACTGGTGACGGTATGCGAGGACCGCACCAGCCGTTATTCGCTCTCCTGGCGCTCCCGGTTTGAACGGACCCGGGCGCGGGGGATTTCAGCGGTGGTGGATTTGTATGACTGCACCGTTTTCGACGAGGAGGAGACGCGCCGCGTTACGGAAAAACTGGCGCAGTGCCTGAAGGCGGAGCCGGTGGGCGACATGCAGTTCCGGCGGTGCAGAGAGGGAATGATTTCGCTGCGGCGGGATTTCTGCTGCGGGTTGTTGAGCGGGCACCTGGACCCGGCATCGGGGACGGTGTATCTGGATGTGTTCAGCTGCAAATTTTTCGAACCGCGCACGGTGGCGGAACTGGCACTGGCCGGGTTCGGCGGTCATCACTATCGGATGCAGGTGGCGATCCGTCAGTGAGGTGCGGTCGGCGGTGCTCGGGCCGCCCGCTGCCGTTTCTGTCCGAAAAATAAGGAAACCCCGTCGGGCGGCGTCGTAATTCCGTAAATACCGGGAGGAGGAACCATGTGGGTGACGGAGGCCATGAACGGCTTCGGGCTGACGGTGGAGGTGAAGGAACACCTGTGCCACCGGGTAACGCCGTATCAGACGATCGATATTTACGAAACGACCAGAGTCGGGCGGCTGATGCTGCTGGACGGGATCATCCAGCTGACCGAATACGATGAATTTGCTTATCAGGAGATGATGGCGCATGTGCCGCTGATGGCGCATCCGGCTCCGGAAAACGTGCTGGTAATCGGCGGCGGCGACGGCGGCGTGTTGCGGGAGGTGGCGCGTCATCCCGGTGTCCGGCGCATTGACCAGTGCGAGATCGACGCGGCGGTGATCGAGTGCGCCAGAAAATACCTGCCGTCCCTGGCCTGCGGATACGATGATCCCCGGGTGTCCGTACATATCGGCGACGGCAGTGAATTTGTCCGCGACCACGAGAACGAGTACGACGTGATCATCGTGGATTCCACCGATCCCGGCGGTCCCGGGGCGCCGTTGTTCGGCGAGGAGTTTTACCGGAATATGAAGCGGGCGTTGCGGCCGGGCGGAGTGATCGCTTCGCAGGCGGAATCGCCCTATCTGCTGCCGGAGGTGGTGCGGCATTTGCTGGGAGTTACCCGGAAGTTGTTCCGCTACAGCGGCTACGGTGCGATCATGGTGCCGACTTATCCGACCGGAATGATCGGTGTGTGCGCGGGATCCGACGGAAGCGACGTGCGCGTCCCGGCGAGGGCCCTGCCTCCGGAACTGGCGGCGCAGTTGCGTTATTATACGCCGGAAGTGCACCGGGGATGCTTCCTGCTGCCGAAATTCGCACGGGCACTGGCGGAAGAGGCTTGACAAAACGGCGGGAAGAAGTTATAGTACCCGGTTTACAAGTTTATGCGTTTTTTTTGAAATACAGATTCTGTTGACAGTCATGGAAAGGTTTTGAAGGATTATGGCAAACGATCTGGCACGAGCTCTTCAGATGGAAGTCCGCTCCGAGACCCCCTGCCGCAAGGATTTTGATTTTACGGTGCCCGCCGCGGCGATTGCGCGTGAGGCGGACCGGGCGGCGCGCGATTTTGCGCTTTCGGTGAATATTCCCGGGTTCCGGCGCGGGAAGGCGCCGGTGGCGATGCTGAAGAGCCGGTTTGCCGATGAGATCAACCGGGAGCTGAAGCGGCGGATTGTGTATGCCGCATTCGACAGGGTCAGTGAGGACAAGGATCTGGACATGGTCTCCTGCGGGCTGGAGAAGGAACCGGAACTCAAGGATGGTGAGGATTTCAAATTCACGCTGAACGCCGATATCGCGCCGGAGATCGAACTGGGCGATTATGCCGCGCTCAAGGTGGACGTGCCGGCGGCGGAAGTCAGCGACGACACGGTGAATGAACGAGTGGCATTCTATCGCTCCATGTATGCGAATTACGCCGATGTCGAAGGTGCTGCCCAGGCTGATGATATGCTCAAAGTGGATTACAGGGCGGATTTTGAGCTGCCGGAGGACGCATCCGCGTCCCTGAAGCGTCAGGTGGCTTCCGAAAACGGTTACATCTGGCTGAGCGAACCAGAAATCATTCCCGGTGCGATTGCCGCGCTGACCGGCGCGGAAGTCGGGAAGGAATATGAATTTGATTCCACTTATCCCGAAAATTACCGGGAAGCGGCGTTGGCCGGGAAAACCCTGAAATACAAGGTCAAAGTTCTGGGCGTGCAGCGCAAGAAGGAGCTGACCGACGAGGAGTTGTGCGAAAAGACCCGGACCCCGTCGCTGGAGGAATTCCGGAAGATGATCCGCCTTTCTCTGGAAAACGAAGCGGCGGCCAAACGGCATGGAGAACTGGTGGAAAAGGTATATGAGACACTCTCCGCCGGGATTCCGGAATTCGAATTGCCTCCGGGTGTGCTTCAGACCGAAGTCAGCCGCGAACTGCGCAAACTGGCCAACAACCTGGTCAAGAGCGAAGCCGACGTGGAGGAATTCAAGGCCAAAACCGAGGAACATCGCAAAACCGCCGAGGAGGCGGCGCGCAAGTCCCTGCGGCGTACCTTCATTCTGCGCAAGATTGCCCGTCTGGAAAAAATCGAGCTGTCCCGCGGAGAAGTGGATGCTCAGCTGAAGGGAATGAGCCGTTATTACGGTTACAAGGAGAAGGAATTCCGCTCCATGCTGGAAAAGACCGGCGGCATGGATGAACTGCAGCTGGATATTCTCAATGCCAAGGTGCTGGATTTTCTGGCGGCGAAGGCGGAGGAAGCCGCGAAGAAGTAAGCGTGCGTTTGAACTCTGCGCCGCGGACGCCGCGGTGGAATTGGCATGAAAAAACCCCGGCTCCGGTTTGCGGACGGGGTTTTTTTCAATACGAAACGGAGACGCAGTGACGGGACAGCGTCTGCCGGGCGATAACAGGAGAGATGAAACACATGGGAGAAGCGAAAATGGCGGGTTCTTTTCTGGTGCCGATGGTGGTGGAACAGACCGGGCATGGAGAACGCGGTTACGATATTTATTCACGGTTGCTGAAAGACCGGATTATTCTCCTGGGGACTCCGATCGATGACGAGGTGGCCAATCTGGTCATCGCGCAACTGCTGTTTCTGCAGGCGGAAGACCCCAGGAAGGACATTGATCTGTACATCAACAGCCCCGGCGGCAGTGTAACCGCCGGTCTGGCCATCTACGACACGATGCAGATTCTGTCGTGCGACGTCAAGACGTACTGTCTCGGCCAGTGCGCCTCGATGGGCGCCGTGCTGCTGGCGGCGGGAACCGCCGGCAAACGATACGCGCTGCCCAATTCGCGGATCATGATTCACCAGCCGTGGGGCGGGGCACAGGGGACGGCCGCGGACATCAGCATTCAGGCCCAGGAGATTCTGCGGCTCCGGAGCATGCTCAACGGCATTCTGTCCCGGCACACCGGTCAAACGCTCAAGAAAATAGAACGGGATACCGAACGGGATTGCTTCATGTCCGCCGAGGAGGCGGTTGCTTACGGGCTGGTGGACCAGGTCGTCTCCAGAAAATAAGGGACGGAAAGAAGATTATGGCGGGAAAAAGAGGAGATAAAAAGCTGATCTGCGCCTTTTGCGGCCGGGAAGAGGACAGCGATCCCGGCGTTTTGATTGCGGCCAGTGGCGTGGAAGGGCTGGGGATTTGCACCGAATGTCTGAAAATCGGACACCGGAATCTCTGCTCCGGCGAGGCGGCGGCCGAATTCGGCGCGGCGGATTCCGGAAAGACGGGAATGGCCGGCCTGATCGCCGGATTGAAAGTGCCGTCTCCGGCGCGGATCAAGGAGGAACTGGATCAGTTCGTCATCGGACAGGAACGGGCCAAAAAGGTGCTGGGGGTGGCGGTGCACAATCATTACAAGCGACTGCAGACGCGAGTGGCCCGTCCGGAGGTGGAGAACCATCTGGAACAGGCCTTCGCTGATGTTGAGCTGGAGAAAAGCAACGTGCTGCTGCTCGGCCCCACCGGCAGCGGCAAAACCTTGCTGGCGCGCACGCTGGCGCGGATGATCGACGTGCCGTTCTGCATCTGCGACGCGACCACGCTGACGGAGGCCGGCTATGTCGGGGAAGATGTGGAAAACATCATTCTGCGGCTGGTGCAGGCGGCCGATTACAATCTGGAGCGGGCGCAGATAGGGATTATTTACGTCGATGAAATCGACAAGATCGCCCGGAAGACCGAAAACGTGTCGATTACCCGGGACGTTTCGGGGGAAGGGGTGCAGCAGGCGCTGCTCAAGATTCTGGAAGGTACGGTGGCCAACGTGCCGCCGAAGGGTGGACGCAAGCATCCGCAGCAGGAATTTCTGCAGGTGGACACCACCAACATTCTTTTCATCTGCGGCGGCGCCTTCGTCGGGCTGGACAAGATCATTCAGCGGCGGTGCGGCAAGCAGGTGCTGGGCTTCAAGCGGCTGGTGGATGAGGAGGCGGCCGCGGGCGAGGCGGCGGCTGAAACCCTGGCGGCCAATCCCCTGTCGCGCTGTGAGCCGGAGGATCTGATCCGGTTCGGTTTGATTCCGGAATTCGCCGGACGGCTGCCGGTAGTGGTGAATCTGGAACCGCTGAGTGCCGCCGATCTGGTGCGAATCCTGAAGGAACCGAAAAACGCCTTGATCCGCCAGTACCAGCGACTGCTGGCGATGGAAGGGGTCAAGCTCGAATTCACCGACGACGCGCTGGAGGCGCTGGCGGAGAAGGCGGTGGCGCGCGGAACCGGCGCGCGCGGTCTGCGGGCACTGCTGGAGGAACTGATGCTGGATGTGATGTTTGCGGTTCCTTCACTGGAAAAGAAGGCGGAGACCTGCGTCATCACCGGTGCGGTTGTCCGCGGAGAGGCGGAAGTCATCCTGAAATAACGGAGCAGGCCGGACGATGGACGACGAAATGCAGATGCAGAAGACCCGCCTGATTCATTCCGGCGGCGTCATCGAGGAGGAACCGTCCCTGACGAAGGCGCCGGAACTGCCCCGGAAATCGAATAAACGGTATAAATTCATCCGCAGCATCGGTTTCGGGGGGATGAAAGCGGTACTGCTGGTGCTGGACATCGATACCGGGCGCGAAGTGGCCATGGCGATGATGCCGGATTTCCGGGAACGACCGGCATCGGATCTGGAGCGGTTCGTGCGGGAGGCGCGTCTGACCGCCCGGCTGGAACATCCCAACATCGTGCCGGTGCACGACATGGGGACGGATTTGTCCGGGGCTCCCTTTTTCACCATGAAATATCTGCGGGGACAGTCGCTGGCGACGCTGCTGCGGCGGGTGCGGCGCGGAGAGGTGGCTTCGGAGAAGGAGTACTCCATTGAACGGGCCACGCAGATTTTCATCCGGGTCTGCAATGCCGTTTTGTTCGCTCATTCCCGGCGGGTGCTTCATCTCGACATCAAACCGGACAACGTCAATATCGGGGATTTCGGCGAGGTGCTGGTGCTCGACTGGGGGCTGGCGATGGTGATGAACGGCGGAGACGCCGCGGCAGGGAGCCATGCGGGGCCGGCACGGGAAACCCGCGACGGCGTGGCCAAGGGGACGCCGGGATTCATGTCGCCGGAGCAGGTGGCGGGACGGAACGGCGAACTGGATGAACGTTCGGATATTTATGCGCTGGGCGCGTTGCTTTATACCATGCTGACGCTGCACTGTCCGCTGGCAGGTAAGAGCGTGGAGGAGATCATGGCCGCGACCGTTCGAGGCGAAATCCCGTCCCCGAGTGAAGCGGCGGCTCCGGACCGCCCGGTCCCGGCGGCACTGGAGGCCATCTGCCGCAAGGCCATGGCGTTGAAGCCGGAAGACCGGTACCAGTCGGTGGCGGAGCTGCGGGCGGATATTCAGGCGTTTGCCGCGGGGTATGCGCCGGCGGCGGAGAATGCCTCACCGCTGCGGCGCACGGCGTTGTTCGTCAACCGCAATTTCCTGGTGACGATCATGGGTGCGGTAATCGTGGTGCTGGCGACGGCGGTCGGTTATCTGTTGTACGCTTCGCTTTCCCGCTGAGCTTCCCGGAAAAAAGCGATGACCGCGTCATAGACCTGTCCGGCATTGCGCCGGGCGGAGTCAGGCCGGTGAAAGCGCGCCAGTTCCGTCCGGAACTGATCGCGCAGCGTGCCGGCAAGCATTTCATATTCCTGAAAATCTCCTCCATTCAGCAATCCCTGGGCCAGCAGGTATTGGCCCAGCTGGAGATGCGCGGCGCAGCGCCAGCTTTCGAGAATGTCGAATCCGCGCCGGGCTTCCGTTGCGAACTCATTCAGCAGGGCGATGCCGCGCAGCAACCCGGCACGGGCGTCGGCCAGCTGCCGGCGGAGTTCCGGCAGCGTCCCTTCTTCCCGTCGGCGCCGAAGTTCGTCGGCGATGAATCCGGCGGGTGCGGGAAGCTGGTCCTTCAACCCGTTCCACTGGATACCGACGTCGCCGGTCAGGTCGAAGGGAAAGGCGGTGCCGATCCGGTCGGCGGCTTCATAAAAGCGGGCGGGATCCGTGCCGAACAGTGCTTCACCGGTTTCCCGCAGCAATGTTTCCGGGGAGCATTGCGGTTCAGCAGCCGCCCGGGGGGCCGGAGCGAGAAGCGGCAGCTGGGTTTCATAGGAATGCTGCCGGATCGCCCAGCTGGTGACGCAGTGGCCGACCAGGGCGCTTTCTCCGGCTTTGCGGGCGCAACCGATGATGTTGCGGGCGTGGCGGCCGAACGCTCCGGCGAACAGCGCATCTCCCGCTGAACGGGAGGAGGAGGCCAGAATGACTTCAAAACCGTGTTTGGTGAGAAAATCCGTGGCATAGAAGGCATTGATCCGTCCCGCCCCGTCCAGCACCCCGGGGAAGGTCCGGCGATGGGCATCGGTGAGGGTGTCCCGGGTGACGGGACCTTCCCCCCAAATGCGGATTTCCCGGTCTTCCGGGCCGCTGCCCCAGTAATTCCAGTCCCAC
>CASFXO010000199.1 GCA_949298665.1 uncultured Lentisphaeria bacterium | reverse complement strand
TCTCCTGTGCATCTTTTTGGGTGGATCGGGTGCGGACCCGGCGGAAGAATTCCTGCAGAATGCTCCGTGCCTCTTCCGCCCGGACGCCGCCGGCGGCTTCCACCTGCCAGAGCATGCCGGGAAAGCCGGTGATGTTCAACGCCGAACCGCAGGCGCCGGAACGCGGATCCGGCACTCCGTACACCACCCGGCGCACCCGCGCATTGACCAGCGCTCCCGCGCACATCGCGCAGGGTTCCTTGGTGACGAAAAAATCCACATTCTCCATACGCCAGTCGCCGAGTTCAGCGGCGCAGCGGCGCAGCAACTCCATTTCGGCATGGCAGGTGGCGTCCCGCGCCTCCTCGACCCGGTTCCGGGCGCGAGCGATGATCCGGCCGTCATGCACGGCAACGGCGCCGACGGGCACTTCACCGGCTTCGGCGGCCAAACGGGCTTCACTCAGTGCTTCGTCCATGAAGGAGCAGTCGGTCGCGGCGGTGTCCGGCGGCGTCATTTTTCGATGATTTCCACCTTGGTGATGACATCGCCGAACCGGTAGAAGCAGAACCGGATCGACCGGTCGCGGTACTGGTAATAGAACATCAGCATCTGATCGGCGGCATTCTGCACGTCCACCCGGGCGTCGACGGCGCTGAAGATCTCATCCAGCGTCTGAACGCTGCGGGTGTAGGAGAAATCGACATTGTCCGCGAGGGTTTTCGCCGCCTCGTATTTTTCTCTGGAGTTCGGGGGGAGGGAGGAGTGCAATATGGCGATTTCGGGACGGTAGATTTTCAGAACGTCAATGTCCTCCGAAGGAATTTTCGTGGTGGAGCAACCTGCGATGAGAAACAGCAGGGCGGCGGCAGCGGCGAATATTGATTTTTTCATGGCAACTTCCAGGTTCAAGAGTGTTTTTTTGAAAATAAGCCGTCGAAACGTGTTTTTCAAGTTTTTTCGTTCGGAAAAAAACATTCCGGACTTGAAAAAATCTTCCGACCCATTACATTAATCACATTCTATCGCTCAAGCGGGTGTAGCAAAACGGTCATGCTCCAGCTTCCCAAGCTGGCGACGCCGGTTCGACTCCGGTCACCCGCTCCATTTTTTTGTCTGCATTCTGGGGATTATTCCGCTTTTTCCGCAATTCCCAGATGATTGCGTACAAATGCCATCATTTCGGCCCGGAGTGCCTTGGAAATGCCATGCGGATCGCGCGGACAGTCGATCATGCGCTTTTCCCCCGGAATCTGATTGTAGATGACATAGACCGAAGCGGGGGTGCAGGTGGGATCGATGTATCCCGCCGACATCAGCACCGGGATTTTGATTCTCCGGGCGAAAAAAGCCGAATCATAATAACCGGCGACCTTTTGGGCCTTTTCCAGCCGTTCCGGTTCGTCGCGGACGGGATAGAGCAGATGCGAATTGCTGCGCCCCTTCAGGAATCCGGCATGGTCGCCGAACCCGGGGACCAGCGCCGCCACCGCCGTCAGATGCGGATTCAGCGCCGCCATCGCCGTGCCGAGAGTCCCCCCCTGGCTGCCGCCGTAGGCGACGAAGTGCCGACCGTCGAAATTGGGACGGGAGGCGACGAAATCAATGGCCCGGCTGATGGCGGGATGACTGCGGAAATAGACGTGTTTTTCCCGGTCCTCGGTGTTCTGGCGCAGGTAATTGAGCTTCGTGCCGTAGGCTTCCTTGTACTGTTTCTGAACGGCGGGATAGTTGTCCGCCGGGCGGTAGGTGTGCACGTTCATGCGCAGGGCGATGACGCCTTCGGCGGGCCATTCGGTGTCGGGGCCGTAATAGCCGGCGCCCGCGCCGGGGAGATTGACCACCGCGGGATAGCGTCCGGGCCGGGCGGGCTCGCTCAGAAAACCATAGATGGTCTGACCGTCGGGTGTCGGGACTTTCACCAGGTAGCAATGGCGTTCCTCATTGGAGAACCGGTCCAGTTTCTCCAGCTCCACGGGAGGACAGGCGTTCTGGCGCGCCAGACTTTCAGCCCAGAAGCGATCGAAATCGGCGGGTTCCTCCTGCAGCGGCGTCAGTTTTTCCGGTTCGAAAGCGGCGCCGCCGGCGGCCCACGCCTTTTTTCCGTCCAGCATACCGGAGACCCGGAGGTACAGGAATCCCGGCTCCTCCAACGTGGCTTTGATTTCCGCCGGTTTGTCTCCGAGTTCGATTTTTCCGGAGCGGAGCGTCAGGTCGCTGCGGCTGCATAATTTCAACTGGTAATCCAGCGTGCCGGAGGTGATCGGCGCGCCGTCGGTGTTTACGGCGGAGACGTGGAAGACGACGGATTCCCCGCACCGGTATTTCGGCATTTCGCGGTCGGCGACGACGGTCAGTTGCGGTTTGTCGGCGGCGAGACAGCTGCAGCTCAGCGTGAACAGAACCGGCAGCAGCAGACGGCGGAAAAACAGATTCTTCAGCATGCGATATGTTCCTTGAGCCAATTTCAAAAAGATTGGCTTTTTCCTGTAAATAACTCTTTTT
>CASFXO010000198.1 GCA_949298665.1 uncultured Lentisphaeria bacterium | reverse complement strand
CGGGCGTCCGGCTGGCGTATGCGGGCGGGGGTTTTCATGGATTCCCGGGTCGACTTGAGGCAGACGCTGGCACCGGAGCTGCGCCAGGATCAGGCCGCCATCATGATTGAAGCGGTGGGACGGACGCCGCCGGGTTATTTGCGGGGAAGGGTTTACGTCGCGTATGCCGACGGGGAATGGACGACCCTGATGGAACCGTTTGACCAGCTGCCGTCCTGGGACGCGCCGGGAACGCTGGCGGAACGGGTGTTCCGGCTGGCACCGGAGGCGTCCGGAACGGAGCGGTGGGATTTGTTTTTTTCTTCCCGGCTGCGAAGTTTTCTGCTGTACCATCCGGGAGGGGCGACGCATTTTTCCCTGATTGCCGATCGGGTCAACATGTCGCGTGAAGGAACTCTGGAGATGACGGATTTTGTCCGGGACGGGGGGTGCACGGTTTTCGGTCGGCGCGGCACGGCGGCCTCTCCGTATCCGGCCGGAGGAGAACTTTCCCCGTATCTGCGGCAGGTGCCGGAGCCGTTGCGGCCGACGCTGCAGGAGGTGCTTTACGTCAACGGTGTTCGCCATGGGACGCCGGACGCGGAGACGTTTCAGCGGTTGCTGACGTTTTTCCGGAATTCTTTTCAATATTCACTTGAGGGGACAGACGAGGACGAAACGGATCCGGTGCTTTATTTTCTCAACCGTTCCCGCCGGGGGCACTGCGAGCTGTTCGCTTCGGCCATGGTGCTGCTGTTGCGGCAGGCGGGAATTCCGGCGCGCTATGTGACCGGATTCATCTGTGAGGAACCGCACGTTTCCGGGCGAAGCTATCTGGCGCGGCTGGGCAATGCCCATGCCTGGGTTGAGGCTTATGACCGGGATCGTGGGGAATGGGTGCTGCTGGAACCGACTCCGGCGATTCCGGCGATACAGCCGCGGGATTATGAGATGATCCTGCAATATGGGGAATGGGGAACATTGCTGGCGCGGCAGCTGCTGGCGCTGCTGCGACGCGGTCGTTTTGCCAGCGCCCTGCTGGAAGTGGGGTCCGCGCTGGGAGATCTGGCGCTGGCGGTGCTGCGTTGTCCCTTTTTTTACCTGCTGCCGGGGGGGCTGGCGTTCTGGCTCGGCTGGAGATATCGAAAACGTCGATTTCATGCGCTGCGTTACGGTCCGGAGCCGGAGCGGCGGAAACTGGCGGCGGAATATCGGAAACGGCTTCGACGGCTTCGGCGTGCGGGGGTACTGTCCCGTCGGAGCGAACCGACCGCGGGAGAATTGCTCGGCCGTCTGGAGAATCTGAAACTGGATCCGGCGCTCCGGGAGGAATGGCGTCGGTATCTGCGGGAATACTGCCGTCGCCGTTACCGGGTGGACGCGGCTGCGGATTTGCGGAAAAAAACGTCCTGACGGTTGCAATCCCGTGGAATCCGGGATACATTAAAGTATCTTTTTATCAAAAAGTTCAATTCATGAAGAAAAAATACCGGAGTATACGATGAGTGTGACGCTGCTGGTGCTCGCCGCCGGGATGGGCAGCCGCTACGGCGGTTTGAAACAACTGGATCCGCTCGGACCATCCGGCGAGACGCTGATGGATTACTCCATTTACGATGCGATTCGGGCCGGATTCAGCAAAGTGGTGTTTGTCATCCGGCACGATATCGAACAGGAATTCCGGCGGGTGGTCGGCAGCCGGTATGCCGGACGGGTGGCCGTCGATTATGCGTTTCAGAGCCTGGACGACCTGCCTGCCGGTTTTTCCGTTCCGGAAGGCCGGACCAAGCCGTGGGGAACGGGACAGGCGGTTTATGCTGCGCGCGAGGTGGTGCGGGAACCTTTTGCCGTGATCAACGCGGATGACTTTTACGGGGCGGACAGTTATCGGAAACTGGCCGCGTACCTCCAAAACTGTCGCAGCGGCATGCCGGTGGACGGTTGCATGTGCGGATTTCTCATGAAGAATACGTTGTCCGCCAACGGCACGGTGTCCCGCGGCGTCTGCCGGGTGGACGCCGCAGGCAATCTGGCCAAGGTGGTGGAACATACCAGACTGGAACGGCTGCCTGAAGGGGGCGTACTGAGTACGCTGGAAGACGGCGGGACGGAACGTTTTACCGGAAATGAACTGGTGTCGATGAACTGCTGGGGATTTTCCTGTGCGCTGTTCGGGGAGCTGGAGCGTTTGTTTACGGCGTTTCTGACGGAGCACGGGACGGATCTGAAGCGGGAGTTTTACATCCCGGCGGTGGCGGACCGGCTGATTGCCGAAGGCCGGGCGTCGGTGCGGATGCTGACGAGTGAGGCGGAATGGTTCGGAATCACCTACCGGGAGGATCGTCCGGTGGTGGTGGACGGGTTGCGACGGCTGGTTGCCGCCGGGATTTATCCGGAAAAACTATTTTCATAACCGCCTCGGTAACATCGCGGGATGACAGCATGATTCAGAAAAAACTCAGAGATATTTGCGAACAATTCAAGATTTACGGCGACTACGTGGTGGCCGTGCCGTTCGGGTCCGGTCATATCAACGACACCTATCAGGTTACCTACGATCAGGGCGGGGTGCGGCTGCACTACACCCTGCAGCGGATCAATCATAACGTGTTCCGGAATCCGGCGCAGGTGATGGAAAACATCGACCGGGTCACCCGGCACGTGCTGCACAAGATCCGTTCCACCGGGCAGGAGACTTATAAGCGTACCATTCGTCTGCTGGAATCCCGGGCGGGGCTGCCTTACGTTCAGGATTCGGAGGGGGAGTATTGGCGGATTTATATTTTCATCGAAAACGCCCGGACGTATGATGTACTCGAGAGTGTCGATCAGGCCTATCAGGCGGC
>CASFXO010000197.1 GCA_949298665.1 uncultured Lentisphaeria bacterium | reverse complement strand
GTGGAAAAGGTTCGCCGCTTCTCCTGTTTTTCTGCCGCGGCCGCCGGAGCCGCGCGGGGATGCCGTGCTGCGTGAAAAACCGGAATCCTCACCAAAAACAAATCCGTCTTTCATCAAAGAAAAACCCGGCGCGGGTATCTTATCTCCATTCACTCGGCAAAAAGGAGATGAGAAACGATGAAAAAGACCTTTACATTGATCGAACTTCTGGTGGTGATCGCCATTATCGCCATCCTGTCCGGCATGCTGCTGCCGGCCCTTTCCGGCGCACGCGCCAAAGCCAGACAGGTCCATTGCCTGAGCAATCTCCGGCAGATCGGCCTGAACTCGGCCATGTATCAGGACGTTTACGACGGCATTACGCCGCTGTACGAACCCGACCGCGGCTGGACCGGGTCTCTGCTGAATGCGGGACTGCTGGCGACCTATGTGAGAAGCACCGGCAGCGTGGTGCCGAAGCTGTCCCTGGTGCAATGCCCGGCGGTGGTGGCTTTCGGAGCGAAACCCGATGAGGCGAAAAAGAACGACAAGTGGTTTTTCGAACGGACCTACGGCGCCCGCCATCAGAATACCCTTCTGGCCGGACAGGTCGTCGGCAAGGGGAGCAAGGCCTGGCTGAATACGAAACGCATTCGCCATCATGCCCGGACGTTGTACATCGGCGACAGCTGGGCGACGACCACCACTCCTCCCGGGCACTACAGTCGCGCCGCGTTCTTTTCCACGGATACCGGATTCATCGCCATTCACCGGGGCGGCATCAACCTGACGTTTCTGGACGGCCACGCGGAGTCCGTTCAAGGCGAAGCCTTCTCCGGGAAGATCAGGGACGGTTTTGATCAAATGCCGGGGCTGGATGGACACAACACCGACAAGGACTGGACGAAAATCCGGTATTTCGACCGGAACGGCGTCAACGTGGCGGCCGCCAACCCCTGGTAATTTCCGAAGGAACGGACGTTTTCTGAAAGGACCGAATTGTGAACCGGTTGATTTTCATTCTGTTATGGTTTCTGCTGGCATCTGGCGTCTGTGCCGCCGAACCGGTGAGGACCATCACCATTCTGACCACCACGGATATTCACGCGCATCTGACGGCGCCGGAGGTCGCCCGGCTGGGCGGCATTCTGACCCGGGAACGGCAGGCGGATCCGCAGGCGGTGCTGATCGACTGCGGCGACACCGTCATCGGCACCTACGTCGGACATTCGTCCCGGGGAATGATCGGGATTCAGTATCTGAATGACCTCAACTATGATTTCTGGGTGCCCGGCAATCATGAATTCGATCGCGGCCTGCCGCTGCTGCTGGAACAGATCCGGGCCTACCGGGGGCGGACGCTGATGGCCAATCTGGATTTGAAGCGGAATCAGGCTGACATTGCGCCGTTCCGCATCATCGAACGCAAGGGGGTGAGAATCGCCGTGATCGGGCTGACCTATCCCACGCTGAACCGGTTTTATTTCGCGGGCGAGGATTTTGAGCTGTCCGATCTGGAGCCGGCCATGGACCGGATCATGCCGGAAGTGCGGCGCGCCGCACCGGACATCGTGATTCTCGCCTGCCATTACGGCAGCAACCAGTCGGACAAACTGCGCCGGATTGCGCGGAAATATCCGGAAATCAACCTGATCGCCGCCGGCCACACGCACAGGATCATCCGGGAAACGCTCGGCACGGCCACCCGGGTTCTGCAGCCCGGATGCCACGCCGGAGGCGTCGGCCGGGCGGTGATCCAATATGACACGGAGCGGAAAAAGGTCGTCGATGTTGCTACGGAATACATCCGTGGAGACGAGACGCCGGAAGGCACGGACCGGTATCAACCGTCCGCGGCAATCCGGGCGCTGAATGCGGACGCGGAACGGGATGCAGGAGTGGTGATCGGCCATACCGCCCGGCGGATTTCGACCCGGGACGATGCCATGGCGCGGTTTTTCGGCGAAGCGTTTCTGCGGGCGACCGGGGCCGATCTCGCTCTGATCTCGCCGCCGGTCCGGGAGGCGTTTTTCGAAAACGACATCACCTGCGGCGATCTGTTCAACGCCTATCCGTTCGAACAGGGCGGAGTGGTGGTGGTGACGCTGACGCGCGACGAGTTGCGGGAAATCGTGCAGGAGCAGTTTCTCTCCGGCAAACCGGGCAGTCAGCTGCCTTACGGTTTTTCCGTGGCGCGGAATGGGAAAAACGGTGTCGTCCAGCTGGTTCTGCCGAAACAGCAGGACTCCTACCGCTGTGCCATTACCGGTCGTATGGTGCGGAAGGCGCGGGGACGGAAATCCCGTCTGTTTGCCATCATCAATGCCAAGTCGCCGCAGCCGGTGATTCTGGAATCGGTACCGAAGATTCTGCTGGATTACGTCAAGGCCGTGTATCCGGCACCGGCGCCGTGACCCGGCGCAGAAAAAATACGGCGGACACTTGACATCCCGCCGGAACGGCGGCAATGTAGAAGGCAGATCGATTCAACTCTCAGGGAGGTCTTCGTATGAATCAGCCGTCAGCCGTTACCGCCGTTTACTTCAGTCCGACGCACGGCACCCGGGCGTGTGCCCGGATGCTGGCGGGATGTTTCCGTTACGATTATTCGGAACTGGA
>CASFXO010000196.1 GCA_949298665.1 uncultured Lentisphaeria bacterium | reverse complement strand
CGGTGCGCGTGACGACGGATGCTGACGCCATCCACCTGCATTTCGACCGGATGAACTACTGGGCGCGGTTTGCCGGACACGGTTACGTCAAACCCGATCCGGGCCCGGCGCTGGAGATCGACGTGGCGATCCGGCTGGAGGACGACCGGGTGGTGCTGCGCATTGAACCGCTGCGGAATCTGGACGACGAACCGGTGGAACTGGCGGTGGGGGCCGGGCTGAACAGCTGGCGCAGCACGACGGAAACGGAACTGCTGATGCCGTTCGGCTACGGGGTGTTGTTTCATTTCCCGCGGCGCGACGTGCTGCGGCGGGAATTCGCACCGGGCTGGGGATATTCGGTGCCGGTATACGGCTTTTACCGGCCGGACGGCGGTCTGATGACGTATCTGCGCACGCCGTTTGATTTGAAGACCCGGCTGGATTTCAATCATGCACGGGCAGACGAGGCTTCGGTGGTGACGTCCTTCCGGTTTGACCGGCATGCCAATTACGCGCGGGAACTGCACTGGTTCGTGCTGCCGCCGGGCGCGGGATACGTCGGCATGGCCAAGCGTTACCGGGAGGTGGTGCGCGAGGAGGGGCGGCTGGTCACCCTGGCGGAAAAGATCACCGCCAGCCCCGAGGTGGAAAAACTGGTCGGCACCGTGGTCTGGAAACACCATGTCTACTGCCGTCCCCGCCCGGAAGGCGTGAAGAAGGGGTACAGCCTCTATATGATGCGGCCCGATTTCAACGAGGTCGAGGGACTGCCCGCGAACTGGACCGCGCAGGAGGTTTTCGACACCGCGCACCGGCAGGGCTTCGACCGGGTCTGCGTCTACAATACCGGCTGGCAGCGGCACGGTTTCGACAAAAGCTATCCGACCCGGTTTCCGGTCAATGAGGAACTGGGCGATGAGGCGGCGTTCACGGCCGCGGCCGAATACGGGCGCCGTCTGTCGCCGGGATATGTCTTTTCGGTGCACGACAATTATTTCGACACCTACCGCGACAGTGTCGACGATTACCGGGAGGACCTGATGCGCAATGAAGACGGTTCGGTCCGGCGCGGCGGCATCTGGCGCGGCGGCCGTTCCGAGTTGATGTGCACCCGCCGGAGCCTGCAATACGCCCGGCGCGACCTGCCGCGGATCGCCCGGATGGTCGGACGCGGCAGCATTTACCTGGACGTGATCGGCAACGCCCGTCCGGAACGCTGTTTCCACCCGGACCATCCGCAGGGTTCGGCCGACGACGTGGCGTCCCGGCGGGAACTCTTCCGGTATGCGAAATCCGTGATGGGATCGGTGGCTACGGAAGGCGTGCCGAACGATTATTACGCCGACGTCGTGGACATGGGCGCGTTTGCGCCGCTGCACGACACCGATCTGCATGCCTCCAGCGGACCGCGTCCGGCGCCGGTACCGTTCTGGCAGTTGATTTATCATGATTGCGTGCTCAATTATATATCGGAAGGGACCTACGGGTTTTACGGCAGCGAATACCGGCTGTATGTGGCGCTGTTCGGGTTCCTGCCGACGCAGTTCGACGAATTTTCGAAAACGATTTCATTCGAGCTGCGGGAGAGTTTCCGGGCGGAGATGTTGAGCCACGAATTTTTGACGCCGCCCCGGGTGACGTGGTCGGCGGAACGGGGGTTCCGGACCGAAACGGTGGCGCGGACGCGCTTTGCGGACGGGACGGTGGTGGTGGCCAATTTTTCGGACGAGGAGTGGCACGGAGACGAAGGCGGGGTGCCGGCGCGTGATTTCCGGATTTTCCGAAAGGAGAAAGGGGACGGGCAATGAGCACGCTTTCTTACGGAACCATGACGATTCGCGGGACGGCGGTCGGGGACGCGTCGATCTGGCCGCCGCTGCGCAATGCGCTGGATTTCCGGATTGCGACGGAGCTGGACGAGGACGACGGGCTGTTCATCGGGTACGGACTGCTGCCGAATCAGCTGCCGTACACCATGCAGGATGTGTACGACGGGCCGGAGACGGAACTGCGCTTTCCGAACGCCGTTCTGGAGAACGAATGGCTGCGGGCGGAGTTCCTGCCGACACTGGGGGGACGGCTGTGGCGACTGTACGACAAGGACGCGGGGCGGGAGCTGCTGCACGTCAATCCGGTGTTCAAGCCCGGGAATTTCGCGATCCGCAACGCCTGGGTGGCCGGCGGCGTGGAGTGGAACTGCGGTCGGCGCGGCCACGACGCGAATACGGCGTCTCCGTTGTTTCAGGCGGAACTGGCGCTGCCGGACGGCACGCCGGTGCTGCGGCTGTATGAATTCAACCGGGACCGGGCGGTTACGTACCAGATGGACTTTTTCCTGCCGGACGGGTCGAAATTCCTGTTCGGCCGGATGCGGATCGTCAACCCCAACGAGCGGACCGTGCCGATGTACTGGTGGAGCAATATCGCGGTGGAAGAACATCCGGGACAGCGGATCGTGGTACCGGCGCACACCTCTTTCGCCAACAGTTACGTCAATGATTCCCACCACGCGCTGTGCAAGGTGCCGCTGCCGTGCCATCGGAACATGGACTGCACCCGGCCGGAGAATTACCGGAGCAGCAAGGATCATTTCTTCAACATTCCGGAAGGGGAACGGAAATTCGAGGCGTCGATCTACGCCGACGGGTACGGTCTGATTCAATGTTCAACCGACCGGCTGCGCGGCCGCAAGCTTTTCGTCTGGGGCCGGGGGCCCGGCGGCCGGCACTGGCAGCGGCGCCTGACCAGTCCGGAGGGGGCGGATTATCTGGAAATCCAGGCCGGACTCGGTCGGACTCAGATGGAATGCGTGCCCATGCCGCCGCGGACCGCCTGGGAATGGCTGGAGGCCTACGGCGCCATTCAGGTGGCTCCGGAACAGGTGCATGGAGACTGGGACCGGGCGATCGAAACGGTGCGGGAACATCTGGAAGCGGCTTTGCCGCGTCGGCGGCTGGAGGAGATGCTGGCCGCCACCCGGGAGACGCCGGGCCGGACGGCCGGGACGCTGCGCGCAGGCGGTTCCGGCTGGGGGGCGCTGGACCGGGCAATGCGGGAAAAACGGGGGCTGCCGCAATTGCCGGAATATCTGGATTTCGGGGATGGCGCGGCGGACGCGGCCACGGAAGAATTCCGGCGGTTGCTGGAGACCGGCTCCTTCGGAGAACGGGATCCGGAACTGCCGCCCGCGGGTTTCATGGTGCAGGAGGAATGGTTCGAGCTGTTGAAAGCCGCGGCGGCGGGCGTGGACCGCGATCATTATTACACCCATTACCAGCTGGGATTGAACTTTTATCAGCGCGGGGACTTCGAACGGGCGGAAGCCGCGTGGACCCGTTCGCTGGCTTTGTGCGACACCGTCTGGGCGCGCCATGCGCTGGCCAATCTGTACCGGGTGACGGGACGTCTGGAGGAGGGGGCGCGCGAACTGCTGGCCCTGACGGAACGCCGCCGGGAAGACGTTTCGCTGCTGAAGGAGGCGTTGAAAACCGCCTCGGAAGCGGGTCTGTACCGGGAAACGGCGGCGTTGTACGAAAAGCTGCCGGAATCTTTGCGCCGGGTGGGCATGGTACGGTTCTTTTACGCGGAGGCGCTGGCGCACACCGGCAAAGCGGCGGAGGCCGAACGGATCCTGCTGGGACCGCCGGCCCTGTCGGTGCCGGATATCCGGGAAGGGGAAAACTCCCTGTCCGGACTTTATCTTTTCATCGCGGAGGCCAGGGCGCGCGCGGAAGGACGGCCGTGGAATCCGGAGCAATGTCCGATTCCCGCCGCACTGGATCTGCGTATGAGCTGACCGGCGGACCGCGTTGCGGGAAGCGGTGCCGCCGGTTCGATGGCTTTTCAGTCGCCCGGGGGGGGAGGGAACAGTTGGAGCGAACGCATTTCGCCGCCCGCCAGCCGACACTCCCAGACGCCGGGCGCCGCCGGTGCCAGCGCGCCCGCATCCTGTTCATCCAGCCGGCAGTATCGTGCGCGGTCGAAGCCGCCGGTGATTTTCACCGGTACTGCCGCACTGCTCATGTTCACCAGCCGGAGCACCACGCCGCCGCCGTCCTCCGCCGGTTTGAGCGCGGTAACCACCGCCGGAGAATCCACCCGGAGCAGCGTCCGGCTGTCGCGGCATCGCGCCAGATCCCCGCGCAACAGATAGGAGGGGGTGGCCAGACGCAACGCCGTTGCCGCCTGATACAGCGCGTTTTCGTCCGTCTCCGGGCCGAACGGCGCCAGCGCATAGTGGAACGTCAGTTCCCGATGCAGCTGTCCGCCGCTTTCCCCGTCGGTGGTGGCCGTCCGCCGGAAAGAACGGAAGAGCGTCACCACCAGTTCTCCCGGCGCGTCCGATCCCATGGCGCCGCCAGCATGCAGTCCCCCGGCCGAAAGCAGGGCGAGTCCGCCGCGATCGTCCCGTTTTCCCAGGACGGCATCGAAATTTTTTTCGATCCGTTCCAGCTCAAGGTTGGATTCCGCACCATCCGTCCGTCCGTCCGGGCGCGGCACAAAACCGAAAGCCTGCGAGGCGAACGCCCCGCCGTTGATTCCGGTCGGCACTCCCAGCTGTACCCGGACATCGGAGAGACGGTTTTCGATGTGGGTATGGACTTCCACCTGTTCCGCGACCGAATCCAGCGCCAGAGTGGTGCGGATCACCAGTTCGGTCCGTTCCGCGCTCTCCCGGATGCCGGTGTAACATTCGTGGATGGAGGCGGTGTAACGCACCTCCGACGGCAGTTCGTAGCGGCGGACGATTTCGAACTCCACCTTGTCCGGCGCCTGATACACCAGTGCGACCTGAGCGGTTCCGGTGCTGACGCAGCGGGCGGCGTCCAGCGGCGCGACGTGGTTCCAGCCGTCCCCGATTTCCCGTTCGAAATAGTATTCGTTCTGTCCCGGAAAGCTCCGGTTGCGCCGCAGATCGGTCAGCGTCCAGGTCCCGTCGGAATGAATGTCCAGCGCGACTTTGCCGTTGGCGGCGCTCCGGCGTCCCGTCAGCAGACGGCTGCGGAACCGCACCGGGCGCGCGGACGGCTCCAGCGTCAGGGTGGTCCAGCCGGCGGGTTCCAGAAGTACCTTAACGGTGATGGCGTAGCGGTCGTAGCGTCGGCAGTCCTGACGGTGGAAGAGCGCAGTCGTATTGCGCCGGACCCGGCGAATGCCGTAAGGCAGTTCCCGGCCCGCGGCGTCCCGCAGCAGAAAACGGTTGTAGTGTTCATAGCCGAACGGTTCCGCCTGAGTCTCCGGATACGGGACGGCGGCGGGGAAATCCAGTTCCAGGTCCAGCACCTTCTCCATCGCCTTCGGAGCAGGATTGAAAATGCGCAGTACGTAACGGCCGTCCGGGGCCGCTTCCGCCTCCGCCATGCTCCGGTCGTTGACCAGCATGACCTGCTGCCAGAAACTTCCTTCCAGACAGGCGCTCCGGTCCGTGTTCAGAAATTCGTGATTCAGCGTGTCGCACAGCTCCAGCACTTCGGTAAAGCGTCCGGCCATCAACTCATGTACGGCATCAATGGAACAGCCGCAGATGGAGTCGTGGGCGTGATTTTGAAGCAGATGTTTCCAGGCGTATTTCAAAAAGGGCAGATCCCGGCGGTCCCCGTGGCGGAGCCGGAACGCCAGTTCCGGTTCCACCAGACCTTCCAGCATGGTCTGGCAGCGGTCATTGGCCTGCTTGACGTCATAGCGGGCGGACAAGGTGTCGCTGAGCTGGAAAATCGCTTTGTCCGCCGCGGTGGACGGCGCGATCATTTCGCCGGTGATCGTGGGAATGCGGCCGCGGTCGGCGAAGGCGTCCCGGAACAGATCGCGATAGTCGCTCCAGACGATCTCCGCATCCGGATAAGCCTCCCGGATCCAGTTGAGATAACGACCCGCGTCGCGCCCGGGCATGCAGTGGTCGAAACTGTCGGTCAGCAGAAAAAAATCATCCCCCCAGAAAGTCCGTTCCCGGTCGACGCACCCGGCGAAGCGTTCCAGAAACTCCGCACGATCCATCGGCAGCTCATAAACCCAGCCGCGGATCGTCAGACTGAATTGCGAATAGCCCGTGACCGGATGCAGCCGGATCACCGGCAGCGTGCTGCCGTCCGGCGCCCTCCAGAAGGAGCAGGCCGGCAGATCTTCCGGCACTCCGCGCCAGAGGACGATACCCTCCATGCCGAATCCCGCCAGCAGCTGCGGCAGCCGGGCGATGTGGCCGAAGATATCGCAGACATACCCCACCGGCCAGGGCGTGCCGCCGAATTTTTCCGCGATGCTTTTGCCGGTCAGCAGATTGCGGATCAACGCTTCACCCGAACACAGGAATTCATCGGGCATGACGTACCAGGGCCCGACATGAAGCCTGCCTGCGGCGATCAGTTTCCGGAGGCGTGGTTCCAGTTCCGGGCGGATCTGGAGAATGTCTTCCAGCACGATCGTCTGGCCGTCAAACGTGAATTGACGGTAGGCTTCGTCCTGCTCCAGCAGCTCCAGAATCTGTTCGCAGGTGTCGACCAGGTACTTGCGATAGGCCTGAAACGGCTGATACCATTCCCGGTCCCAGTGAGTGGAGGTGAAATAATAGAATTTCATGGTGCTTTTTCCTGTTCTTCGGAAGATTTTCCATCAGGGTTCGTTCAGAAATCATCCCATCCGCCTCCGCCCGGTTACGGGACGGCCGCCGTCGGTTCCTCTTCCGCCGGACACGGCGAAAACGCATGCAACCGCCACGGGCAGTGACGGCAGCACGGCAGACGCTGTTCCCGGACCGCCCGGCGGAAGCGTTTCGCCGCCTCGCCTGCCAGGATGTCCACCAGCGTCCGATGCCGGATGTTGCCGGCGGAAAAACCGAAATAATCCGTGCAGAACCCGACCTCTCCGTCGTGCCGGATGTGTACCCGGTGCCAGGGGGCGGTGCAGCAGGGGGCGGATGCCGCTTCCGGATACAGCAGCGGTGCGACGCGCACCGGAACCGGATAGTGGCGGAGAGCGGTTTCCCGCCGGCCGCGACGCCAGTTCGCCAGATACTCCCGGTCGTCATCGCGTTCCCAGGCGGCGATTTCCGGGTAATCCCGGCCGAACGCCAGGCGGCTGAACCGGCGATACTCCGCGATCTCCTCCCGGGAGAGATACAGCAGCTGCTGCAGCATGATTTCGTCCGGTTCCAGTCGTGCGAGGATTTCCGGCAGTTCCGCCATGTGCCGTACCGAGCGGTCGGTGCAGGTGGTCAGGAAAATCAGTTTTCCCCGCCGCCGTTTCAGCAGCCGCAGGTTGGCCGCAACGCGGTCGAACACGCCCGCGCCGCGCCCGGCGTCGTGATCTTCCCGGCCGCCGTCCAGCGAGACGAAAATCCGTTCAAAACACCGGCACAGCAGTTCGGCATGGCGGTCGATCAGCGTGCCGTTGGTGATGACCTCCAGCTCGCAGCCGAGCCGGTACAGCTCCCCGGCAAGTTCCGCGAAGTCGCCGTACAGCAGCGGTTCGCCGCCCCAGAGGGTGATGACCGGTTGCCGCCCGGCCCGGCGCGCCGCTTCCAGCAACTGACCGGCCGCGTGCAGCCAGTCATGCCGGGACAGTTCGGCGGTTCCGGCGGCGACCGCACCCCGCCGCTGGCCGCAGAAGGAGCAGGCCAGATTGCAGCGGCCCGTCAATTGAAAATGAGCGGTGTGAAGTTCCATAGGCGGTTCCTGTGGCTCCGCCTGTTCCGGAAGGCGGCTGGAGGCACCGTCGTTTCCGGAAAAGAGCGGCATTTCCCCTTTCATGCTTATTCCGCGCGGAAAAACGCGACCAGTGCGTCGAACTTTTCCGGCGTCAGTTTTTCGTCGATACAGTAGAAAACGCCCCGGTAACGGTTCAGCTGCCGGTGGACGTACCGGACCGCTTCCACCGTGGGACAGCAGATCTGCAGCATCTTTCCCGCGGCGATGATTCGGAGCAGCACATCGAACCATTCGTACATCGGCTTCTGTCCGTCGCCGGAGACCCACTGGATCACCCGGACCCGCGGCAGGGAGAGAATTGCCGGAAGGTGTCGCAGATTGCCGATGCCGTCCAGATGATAGGCGGTCTGCGTCAGAAATTCGCTCTCCTCCGCAATCGCGGGAAGCGCGTACCGGCGAAAGTCCTCCGGCGAAATCAGATAGCCGAAATCACACTGGGTCACGGCGAATCTTCCCGGCGTCCATGCCGGAATCCAGCCGATCCCCCCTGTTTCGGCAGTCCATCCGGCCGCCTCGGCAAGCGCTTCGAAAACCGGCACATAAAGGGCCCGGATTTCCGTCATGACCCGCTCGACTTCTTCCGGACAGTCGCAGAGATCGAAACAGAGATTCTGCGGACCGCGAATGGCGCTCAGGGCGTCGAGCCCGGAATGCAGATCGTTGGACCCCACCAGATACCGCCCCGCGGCGTGACGCGCGAGCCGCCGCGTCCAGGCCAGCCAGTGCTGAAAGACGGGATTGCGACGCACGGCATCCGGATCGATATGGAATTCATGCAGGTCGGCGACGACCGGCCTTACCCAGTTGGTGGCGCGGATTTCCCGGTCGAACTCCAGCGGCGCGCCGAGAATCGCGCCGAACTGGTCCGGACCGAGGTCGGCATCGAAAAAGGGAATGTTTTCACCGACATATTCCATGTGGGGAAATGTCGCATCGATGTCGTGGAGGATTTCCGTCTGGCCCGCTTCGCTCGCCGCCCGGAAGTAGCGTTCGCGTCCGGGGGACGGGGCGTCGGGCGGCAGATCGCTGTTCCAGCCCAGGATCAGCGGACGCTCGTTGGCGCCGTTCCAGAATTGATTCCACATGTTCCGCGCTTCGGCGAAATCCGGTTTGAAGGTCAACGTCATCTCTGTTCCTTTTCATGTTTTGCCGTCCCGGAGGGAACGAAGTCTGCGACGGAAGGCCCTTCCGACCTCTTTTCCGGCCCCTGTCGGAAATGTATCCGTTCTTTTCAAAAAGTCATCGATTTCCATTTTCAAATCTTGAAAAAAACATGGCCCATGCTAAGATATCGCTGAATATGAATTGCGCCGGGAATCCTTCGCATGGTTCCGAGCCGCGGTTCCGTCCCTTTTTCCGGCGAATCTTTCCCATATCGTTGAAGCGGATGGAGGCGGAACCGTCCTGCGTCGGGCGCCCCGCTCTGACATGGAAGTATTATGGACTACAAGCAATCGGCCATCGTGCGGGAGTTGAAGCAGCGCATTGCGGGCGGCGTTTATCAGGAACAGCTTCCGACGACGCTGGAGCTGGCGGACGAATTCAAGGTCAACCCCAAAACCATGAGCAAGGCCCTGGCACAGCTGGTGGAGGCCGGCCTGCTGGAGCGTCGCCGCCGGAGCGGCACCCGGATCCGCACCATGCCGCGCGCGGTTCCTTCCGATCGTCTGATCGAGGTGATTTTCGAAGGGTTTTCGGCGATTTTCGTGCATCCGTTCTGGAGCGACATCTGGGTCGGACTGGTCCAGGTGCTGACCGATGCCGGATACCGGACCGTTCTGACGCCGCTGGAAGCGGATGAAGAGACCGGCATGTTGAAGCTGGAGCGTTTTTCCAGCTGCAGTTCCGCCGGCAAGATCATTCTCGGAGTCAACGAGCCGCAGTTTCTCCGGCGCATGGCCGCGTCCGGCGTACCGTGCATCGTCGGCGGCGATCCCGTGGACGAGCCGAACATCGCCCAGATTTCGATTGATTTCACGCAGGGGGTGAAGGATGCGGTTGATTTTCTGAACGGGCGGGGGTGCCGGGACATTGCCTTCATCGGCATGACCCAGAGCTTCACCTCGATCCGCATGCTGAATAAATACTACGCCTTTCTGAAGGCGGTGCAGCATTACCGTCAGGTCAATCCGCTGCTGGTGGAACATGCCCGCCCGCCGCTGGGCCACGGTGCGGCGGCCCTGCGGCGCCTGCTCGGGCGCATCCGGCCGGACGCACTGCTGGTCGCCTACGACAGTCAGCTGACGGAAATCATGGAGGTGCTGACGGAACAGCACCTGGAGATTCCCGTCATCAGCTGCGACGGTTTGAACCTGCCGCAGCTGCCGGCGGACCGGCACATGGTGGTCGCCCCCCGCCGCCGGTGCGGGGAACTTCTGGCCCGCAGCCTGCTGACGGCGATCGCCGCCGGAGAACCGCCGAAATCGCAGGTGCTTCAGGCTGTTTTCCGCTGAGACGGAGGGCGCCGGGAGGGAATGTGCCCGGTTTTCGGCGCCGGACCGGCGGACCGGTGCCGGTCGGTGGCCGTCAGTAGGCGACGCCGACTTTTTCCGGACGATTCGGTTGTTCCACATGATAATTCCAGAAAGTGTAGCCGCCGCCCGCCTGGGCGTCGGCGCCGGTGCCTTTGACGTTGGCGACATGACCGTCCAGAAAGGAGACGTTGGCGGCCAGTTGATTGCCGTGCCGGGTCCAGGAGACGCAGCGTCTTGCGGCATCGATGCCCCACCAGCTTTTGTCGTAAAACATGGTGTAATAACCGTCCAGCAGGTCGAACTTGACGGAAGGGCGGCGGATGGACGAGAGCTTCTGCGGCGAGGAATTCCAGCCGCTTTCGGTGCGATAACCGCCGAGGAACGGAAATCGGGTATAACCGCCGTTGAACCAGATCGGATAACCCGAGGCGTCGTAGATCTGATAGGTGCGTCCTGAATAAGCTCCCCAGCCGCCGATTTCGAGCCCGGTGTCCACGGAGCCGAGTTCCAGTTCCGCCGCCGGACACATCGGCACGGCCGGATAGGCGTCCCTGTTTTTCCTGCTGGTGCGCCAGCAGAGGGAACCGGTGTAGTTGTGCAGCGGCCAGAACCAGTCGATCAGCGCCAGATCGTCCGCCGAATAGCGCGGACCGTACTGTTTTCCGGGAATGATGAAGTCATTGTTGTCCGCGCTGTACATCTGGGAACCGCCGGCGAGTTGTTTGAGGACGTTGACGCAGGCGATGCTTTTGGCTTTGGCGCGCGCCTGATTCAGGGCCGGCATCAGCATGGAGGCGAGGATGGCGATGATCGCGATCACCACCAGCAGTTCGATCAGCGTGAATTTCCGGGATGCGGCAACGGAGGCGGACGGGGATCGAAAACGATTTTTCATGGCGATCATCTCCCTTTTCTGAACTGATTTTCAGGCCATGTTTCTCGCGACATCGGTCTTTCGGAATTGAATGGTTTTATTATGGATATATTATAGATAAAATATTCCTTTCTGTCAAGTCGAACTGTGAGGAAATATCAAAAAACCAGCAAAATATTCTTTTCGCCTTTTCGTTATTTTGAAGCTGATGCAGGGGGGTGCCGGCAAAGATCGCGGGAGATGAGGGACAGGAAGTAGTTCAGGTAATAAATATGGTTTTATTGTAAAAAATAAAAATAAAATTACTGTGAATATGGTTTTATTTCTTGCAATTCATTGTCTTTTTGCCTATAATATTCCTGTTGGCCGGAAACAGGCGGAACCAATCATTCAAAAACGGGGGTGGCTTATGCGGAAATGGATTGCGACGGGAATCTTGCTGATGGTCGGCTTCGCGGCCTGGGCCGCGGACAACCGCTTCCCGTTTCCGCGCACCCGGGACTGCCGCCTGATCGACCGGGGAGAGGCCTGCGCCGCAATCGTTGCACCCGAGGCGTTGCGTTCTCAGGCGGAAGCGATCCGGACCGCCGTGCGGGAGCGGTCCGGACGCGACCTGCCCGTTCTCTCCGATCGCGATCCGGTGGAACTGCTGCGGACACCGCGCAATCTGCTGATTCTCGGCGGCAGGGACGACAATCGGTTCACTTCGGAGCTGTATGATCGGTATTTCATCATTCTCGACGCCGATTATCCGGGGCCCGGCGGCTGGCTGGTACGTTCCGCCCCGCATCCGGAATCGGCCGCGCATGCGCTGGTCTTCGCGGGGGGGAGTGACCACGCGGGGAATCTGCAGGCGGCGGAATACCTGGCCGCGGCCGTCCGGCAGGCGCCGGGAGGGGCGGACGAACTCATGCTGCCGTGGTTGTGGGAGCTGCATCCGGGGAGCCGTTTCCGGGCCGTGCCGGTGGAGCAGGCCTATAACGCACCACTCTGGCAGGAGGTCAACGGGTATTACGGCAACCAGGGGTATTTCGGCTGGAACATCATCAGCCGACTGCTGGCGCTTTTCTATCTGACCGGCGATACTGCGTATGCGCAGGAATTCCTGCGGCTCGCCTTTCCGGACGCCGAGGCGCTGCGGTATCTGCAACGTCCGGAGATTACCGGCGAATCCATCGAACTCAAGGAGCGCCCGCTCTCCGGATCCTACCATTACCTGGCCCATCTGATGGTGATTTACTGGAATCTGGTCTGCGACCATCCCTTCTTCACTCCGGAAATCCGTACGCGGGTGGATCGGGAATTCATCCGCCAGTACGAATATCTCGGCCGGAAGGAGGCCAACCTTGAAATCACCGGAATTCAGACGCCCCTGCCCGCGCTGCCGGACCGGCATACCACTTATTCCGCCTTGACGCTTTACACGCTGTGCCGTTACCTGAATCTTTACGATCCCCGCCCGGAATGGGCCTCCGGGCTCCGGGCGGCGGACTGTGTTTTCGACTCGCTGAGGCATCGTTTCTGGCTGAAGGGCGAGGAGGGGAATCATTTCTGGCTGTCCACCAGTCAGCAGGCGACGCTGGACTACCTGCTGCTGTCCGGCATGCGACACGAGATCCCGCGGGAACGCCTGCAACGGTTCACCGAACAGATGGAGCTGCTCGTTTCCGGCCGCCGGAATGATCCGTTTCTGGCGTTCAGCTGCATGAGCTTCTTCAATAAGCTTTACCATCTGAACGGCATGGCGAGTGCCCTGGCCATGCGGGACAGCAACGGGATGGACGACCGCGTCTTCCGTCTCGGCCGTTCGTTCCGGCCCGCGGCGGCGGCCGGGCCTCTGCCGTCGGGAGAATGGCGGCGGAGCTTCATGGAGCCGGAGGAAATCGCCGCGCAGAATCCGAATTTCGCCGATCGCGGAGCGGTTTTCGCGCTGGCGTCGCTGCGGAACGGCGCCGGTGATTTCATGCTGTTCGACGGGCGTGACGAAGGGGGCCGCACTCCCCGCCATGTGCTGGCGACCATGCAGCTGGCGTTGAACGGCATGCCGCTGCTTTCGGGGTATCGCAACCAGTTGTATTCCGGCAGCGACGGCCTGATTGCTCCGGAGCGCCGCCGTTTCGCCGAACTGCGGAAAACGGCGCTGGTCGGGGAGACCGCGATTTTCAGCGCCCGGGTTTCCGACTGCAATTTCGTCACCCATACCCGGACCTGGCTCAAGCGCACCGGGCGTTACGCGCTGGCGATCGACACGGTCCGGGCGGAACGGGACTCCGCCTCGCTGCAATTGAATGTTTCCTGGGAACTGGACGGTGTCGTACGACCCGGGGTATTGCGGGAAGGGTTCGGAGATCTGTTGACGGCGGCGGCGGACGGGGG
>CASFXO010000195.1 GCA_949298665.1 uncultured Lentisphaeria bacterium | reverse complement strand
GCGCGGCCCGCAGACATTCGCCGAGAATCAGCGCCAGCAGCAGCCGCGCGCTGTCCGGCGGCGCCGTCCCGTCCTGCTGCACATTCAAATACAACCGGCAATATTCCGCGGTCCGGGCCGGATCCGCCACCGTCCGTCCGGGCGTCAGCGCGGACAAAATCCGCCAGTCCTCCGGAGCCGCGTGAAAGTGAATCCAGAAAAACGACAGGTCCCGCGCATACGGTCCGGCGCCGCCGTGACGGCGGCCGGCGCGCAGCAGCAGCGCCCCCCCTGGCGGAACCGCGCAGCGCCGCTCCGCCTCGAACATCATCAGCGTACCGGACACCACGAACTTCAGCTCGTCCGAATCAATCACCCGGCAGGGATGCATCCCTTCCCCGCGGGAGATGAAATGGCCGCCGTTCAACGGCCGCAGCGTTGCAAACATCGCGTCTCGACTCCATACGAAAGGTCGGATTCGTCTCTCTTTTGTGCAAGATAATCCCGTTGACGGAAAAATGCCACCGCTTTATAGTAAATCATCCCCAAAAAAAAGGAATTCCGTCATGAGTTTCTATCAATCGCTGCCCCTCCCCGCCGTCCGGTTGCAGGACGAGGTGTTCGCCCCCCGCATCCGCACCGGCATCGAACGCACTCTGCCCGGCGCCATTGAACGCTGCCGCGAAACCGGACGGCTGGACATGTTCCGGCTGCAATGGCGCCCCGGCATGCCGAACCGTCCGCACGTCTACTGGACCTCCGACGTGGCCAAGGTGCTCGAAGGTCTGGCCATGGATTATGAACTGACCCGGTCGCCGGAACTCGGCCGGCAGCTGGAGGAACTGGTGGAACTGGTCGTTTCCGCGCAGGAACCGGACGGCTATCTCAATCCGCCCTTCACGCTGATCAATCCGCAGGACCGCTGGAAAAATCTCTTCAACTGGCACGAGCTCTACTGCGCCGGGCATCTGATGGAGGCCGCGGTGGCGCACTTTCAGGCGACCGGACGCCGGAATTTTCTCGACGCCGCCTGCCGCTTCGCCGATCTGATCGACCGGGAATTCGGCCCCGGCCCGGAACAGCGCCACGGCTACCCCGGTCACGAGGAAATCGAACTGGCCCTGTGCAAACTCGCCGACGCCGCCGGAAACCCGCGTTACCGGAAACTCGCGGCCTACTTCATCGACGAACGCGGCCGGGAACCGAATTATTTTCTGCTGGAAGGCGAAGCATTTCCCACCGAAGCCTCCCCCGACCAGCTGATCAATCGTCAGGCCCACCGCCCGGTCCGGGAACAGACCGAAGCGGTCGGCCACGCCGTGCGGGCGCTCTATCTCTACTCCGGCATGGCCGACTGCGCCGACGCCGCGGGCGACGCGGAGCTGCTGGAATGCTGCCGGAAACTCTTCGAAAACATCGAAAACCGCCGCATGTACCTGACCGGGGGCGTCGGTTCGGCGGCGCGCGGCGAATGCTTCACCATGGACTACGATCTGCCGAACGACACGGCCTATGCGGAAAGCTGCGCCGCCATCGCGCTGGCCTTTTTCGCGGACCGGATGCTCCGCCACACCGGCGACGCCCATTACGCGGAGGTGCTGGAAAAGTGTCTCTACAACGGCACCTTGAGCGGCCTGAGCCTTTCCGGGGACCGCTTCTTCTACGGCAATTTGCTGGAGGTCAGCGAAAGCACGGCCACTTCAGGCCATCAATGCCGGGAACGCCAGCCGTGGTTCGACTGTTCCTGCTGTCCGACGAGTTTCTGCCGGTTTCTGCCGCAGCTCGGCCGGTTCTGCTTCCTCGCCGGAAACGGCGAAGCGGCTCTGATCATTCCCGCCGCCGGGCACGTGGTCTGCTCTCCCGCGGGCGCTCCGGTCGCATTCGACGTCTCCGGCCGCTATCCGTACGAACCGGAGGTCGCCGTAACCGTCCGGGGAAGCGGCCGCTTCACCTTCTCCATCCGCCTCCCGGAATGGTGTCCGGAAGTGGGCATCCAGCTCAACGGCGCCCCCGTTTCCGGGCGCATGGAACGGGGCTTCTGCAAGATCGACCGCGAATGGCGCCCCGGCGACCGGTTGTCGCTGCATTACGCCATGCCGGTCCGGCTGCTGCGCAGCCATCCCGCCGTCGCCGCCAACGCCGGACGCGCCGCCATCACGCGCGGCCCGCTGGTGTATGCGCTGGAGAGTATCGACAACGGCCCCCGTCCGTCGCAGCTGATTCTGGATCAAGACCCGGATTTCCGCCTGGCCTCCGCGCCGGACGGTCTGCCTCCCGGCACCGTCGCCGTTTCCGCCCGGGCCCGGCGGGAAACCCGCACGACCGCCGGAAGTCTTTATGCCCCCGGAAGCGTCTCCTCCGAACCGGTCCGGGTCACCGCCGTGCCCTACGCGCTCTGGCAGAACCGCGGTCCGGCGGAAATGCTGGTCTGGATGCGCTGCGACGATTAATCGCTCCCGGCCCGATCCCCCGGTCCGGCGGGAACACGGCCGGCGGCGGCGCCGTCCGACGGCCGTGCTTCCCTGTCGATCAGAGCCCTGCAAACGGCAGATACACTTGCAAAAGCTGCGGCGACCGGTTATAGTAGCATTTGCTGTTTCCGGCAAGTCTTGAACCGAATCGTTCGAAATGCCATCGTCCATTGCAGGAGTCGCCATGAACCGGGGTTTTCTTTGTATTCTGCTTATACTGTTGACCGTTCCTGCCGCCGCAATCTCCGGACAGGCGGCGGACCGACCGACCGCGCTGCCGGAGAAATCCCTTCTCCCGCCCCCCCGGCGCAACGCCGACCTGAGCCGTTGCGCCATCCTGTCCGACGGACGCCCCGAAGCGGCGGAACTGACCGTCCTGCTCCGCCGGGAACTCAAAAAACACTGGCAACTGGAGCCGCCGGCGCTGACCGCGGCGGATGCCGCCGATTCCGGGCGCACCCTGTTTCTGACGGGAACGCCGTTTGATCATCCCTGGCTCACCCGGATGCGGGCACTCGGCATGCTGTCCGGCGAAGCGGCCCCCCATGGTGAAATCCGCGTCATCCCGGATCTCCCGGACCGGGGATGCGCTCTCGTTTATCTGGGCGGCGCCACCCCGGAACAGGCGCGGGAAAGCATCGCGCGGTTCTTCCGGCTGTATTCTGAAAAACCGGAAAATATTCCGCATCTCATTGATTGCGAGGGATTCTCCCCCTCCCGGACGCCGGAGGAACACCGCAGAGAACTGGACGAACTCCATGCCGCCGGGGCGAATGCCGAAACCGCCAACAATACCGTTACCGCAAGACTTCTCAATATCATGGAGGATTATCGCGGCACCGGGGATGACGCCTACGCCGAACTCTTCGCGGCGGAACTCCGGAGAATGAGGGAAAACTACACGCGCATGCTCGGACCGCGCGGGGTTTCTCCCCATTTCATTTTTCACCGCATTCCGGCGGCGGTGGAGGTCGTGGAAGGATCTCCGGCATTCACCGAACAGGACCGGCGGGACGCCGCGGAACTGATCGCCATGGTCGGCAACGCCATCTTCAACGACAACGATATGAAACTACCACGGCGGCTCTTCCGGGAGGGGGAACACTCTTATCTGACCAACCATCCGCTCTTTGCCATCCGCGCCATGTACTTCTGCGGCGATTTTCTGGCGCGCCGCTACGATTACGAACCGGCAGTCAAGTGGCGGGAAATCGCGGAATACCATTTCCAGGATATGATGCGGCACATCGCCTCGCCCGAGGATTCGATCGCCTATCAATTTCACGTGCTCAACGGCATGCTGGATTACCTCCTCGGCAGCGGCAGGGGCACGGCGGACTCCATCAGAAACAATCCCGCCTTCCGCGACTATCTGCGGTATGCAAAGGCCATGATCAATCCCCTCGGCGGCACTCCCGGGTTCGGCGACGCCTATCCGGTCAGCAAATCGATGGGGGGCATGGGATCCTTTCTGAACAGCTGCCGCCGGGAACTGGCGGATCCGGAAAGCGAATTCTATTTTCAGCTGTTTCAGCAATTTTCCCGGGACCCTCAGGCGGCCGTTGCCGCCGCCATCCGCCCGTCGGATACCCCGGAAGAGCCGGATGACCGGACTCCGGCGAAAGCGCCACCGGTGGAAAAAGGCTGGCAGGTTTTCCCGGTTACACCCGCCAAGCTCACGGCGCTGCGGATGCCGGACGTCTTCCGCCTGCCCACGATGGACAAGGCGGTCTTCCGCAGTTCCTGGGATCCGGCCCGGGCCGTTTACGTGTATCTGACCGGCATCAACGGCGGCCCGCATGGTCACTTCGACGCCAACGGCATCTGCTCCTATATCGCCGGCGGTCTCGAATGGCTGGCCGAACGCGATTACGTCAAAAAATATCCCATCGACCACAACAGCCTCGATGTCACGTTCCAGAACCGTTCCACCGACTGGCCCATTCACTGGAGTCAGGCTGCCGCCACCCCCCGGAACGTCTCCCAGCTGCCGGGAACCGCCGCCTCCGCCGACGGCAAAAGCGCCCTGATCGCCCTGCTGCTCGAAGATTACAACCACAGCACCTGGATCCGTCACATCGCCGTCAGCGAAACAGACGGGCTTCAGGTCATCGACGAAGTACGGGCCGAAGCGGACGGCGATTTCATTGCGGAATGCTACTGGCGGATTCAGGCTCAACCGGAACGGAAATCCCCGGACGGAGTCGACTTCACCCGAAACGGCCGGACCTTTCATCTGCGCACGGCGGAATGCACACCGTGCGTCCGCTCGACCTTCGAACACGGCAGCAATGCCCGGGAAGAAGGTTATTTCGACAGCTACCGCGCCACCGGCGGATTGAATACCGCACAGGTCACGGAGCGCCGGGAGGCGAATTTGAAAAAAGGAGAAAGCCTTTTTTTCGCCAATGACTTCCAGCTGGATTCCCCCCGCCGTTTCGAGTCGCTGCGTCCCGGCCTCTGGCGCAGCGGCGAAGGGAGACAGGCGGCCCTGCTCGGCATCGGTCGCCAGACCATCGGGGATCTGACGGTGGACGCGGACTTTTTCCGCCTGACGTCCGAGGGACTTCTGGCGGTCAATCTGCGTACGCCCCCCTTCCCCGAACGGACGCCGCAGGAACTCGCCGCGATCATCAACGACCTGCCCGCACCGCCGGCCTCCCCGGAGCCCAAGGCCATGCCCGCTCCGGCGGAATGCTGGACCTTCCCCGCCGCCGTCACCGCGCTTGCCGCGCATGAAAAACGAGTCGCGATCGGTTGCGCCGACGGCACCTTCGAGATCCGGGACGAAACCGGCCGGATTCTCCTCCGTCAGAAATATGCGACGCCAATAACCGCCGCCGCCATGATCCCGGATGCCGAAGGCGCCGTCCAGTGGGCCGTCGGACTTGCTCCCGGCCCGCAGGATCAGACCGGCAAAATCATTCTGCTCGCCGCCGACGGCAAGGAACGCTGGCGCGCCCCCACCGTCTATTATCAACGCCACCGGGGCATCCCGCGCACCATTTTTCCGGCCCGGCTGGATGCGGACACCGCCCCGGCGGTCGTGGCCGGGACCACGGCCTGGATGTATCTGGTCTTCGACGGCGCCGACGGCAAACGCCTTCGCCGCCTGCCGATTCTCCATCCCGCGCGTCAGGGGGCCGCGGGCGACCTGAACGGAGACGGC
>CASFXO010000194.1 GCA_949298665.1 uncultured Lentisphaeria bacterium | reverse complement strand
GAAACGGAAGAGAGCGGCGCCCGGAATGACGACGAAGCGAAACGGGCCCTGCTGCATGCGGCCCTGACGGTATTGGCCGAAGACATCCGCCTGTGCCGGGCCATCGGGGAAAACGGCTTGCCGCTGCTGCGGGACGGGATGACGGTGCTGACGCATTGTAACGCGGGTGCGCTGGCGACTGCGGATTACGGCACCGCACTGGCGCCGATTTATCTTGCCCGCGAGGCGGGGCGGCGCATCCGGGTTTATGCGGACGAAACCCGGCCGCTGTTGCAGGGGGCGCGTCTGACGGCATGGGAATTGCATCAGGCGGGAGTGGACGTTTGTGTGATCTGCGACGATATGGCGGGGCTGGTCATGAAGGAGAAGCGCATCGATCTGGTGATCGTCGGCGCGGACCGGATCGCCGCCAACGGGGATACGGCGAATAAAATCGGGACTTATTCGGTCGCGGTGCTGGCGGCGTATCATCATATTCCGTTTTACGTGGCGGCGCCGTACTCCACGTTTGACCTGGCGCTGCCGGACGGGACGGGCATTCCGATAGAAGAGCGCGACGGCGCGGAAATCGGGAACGGATTCGGGCGTCGGACCGCGCCGGAAGGGGTGGCGTTCTACAATCCGGCGTTTGACGTGACGCCGCATGAGTTGATTACCGGATATATCACGGAGCGCGGCATTCTGAAGCCGCCTTTTTCCGTTGCAGGAGGAGTGTCATGAACGACTGCCGATATTCCATTGTGATTCCCACCTTGAACGAGCGCGACAACATGGAGCCGCTGCTGTCCCGGTTGGAGAACTGCGGGTTGAAGAATTATGAAATCATCGTCGTCGACGAGCATTCGCCGGACGGCACCCTGGCGGCGGTGCAGGACTACGCGGCCGGGAAACCGCATATCCGGGGAATGCTGAACGACGGGCCGCGCGGCCTCAGTCCGAGCATTGTAAAAGGGTTCAATGCCGCGCGGGGGGAAATCCTCTGCTGCATGGACGGGGATCTGCAGCATGATGTCAAAGACCTGACCGGTCTGTTGCGGACGGCGGAAGAATACGACATGGTGGTGGGGTCCCGTTACGTGGCGGGGGGTGGTTTTGCGGAACGCTGGAATCCGGTCCGGGTGCTGATCAGCCGTACCGCGGCGGGGATGGCCTGGGTGATGCTGGGCGTGACGGTGCGCGATCCGATGTCCGGATTTTTCGCCATCCGGCGGACGGCGTTCGAGGCGGTGCGCGACAAACTCAGTCCGCGCGGGTTCAAGATCATGCTGGAACTGTTGTTTCTGCTGACGAGTGAGCGGGCAGGACGGATCACGGAGTACGGGATCACGTTCGGGCGCCGCATTCACGGGGAGAGCAAACTCTCGATGCGGGTCATGTGGCAATATCTTCAGATGCTGTTCGAGCTGCGCCGCCGCCGGAGCAGACAGCCGTAAGCCCCGTCGTGGGCGACGGTCGGCAGCAGGCGGCTTTCCGCCGCGATGCGGAATTCTGGGGCGGTCTGCAGAAATTCCGCGACGCGGTTTTCATTTTCCTCCGGTTCCAGACTGCAGGTGCTGTAGAGCAGCTGTCCGCCGGGACGGACGCGCCGGGCGGCGGCGGAGAGGATTTCCAGTTGCAAGCCGGCCAGATTCCGGAGTGCCCCGGGGCGGAAACGCCACAGGGCGTCCGGACGGCGGCGGAAGACGCCGGTGTTGGAACAGGGGACGTCCGCCAGTACGAGATCAAAAAGCCCCCCGTCTTCCGGGATGTTCCACGGTTCGGCGGTGATGACGGGGAAGCGGTCCCAGCCGTGTCGCCGGAAGTTTTCCCGGGTCAGCTGCTGGCGGCGTTCCGAGCGGTCGGCGGCGACCAGCAATCCGTTTTCCGGCAGCATTTCCGCGATCATCAGGGCTTTTCCTCCCGGCGCGCAGCAGACGTCCAGCGCCCGGCTTATGCGATCGTATTCCGGCAGCGCCATGGTGACGGCCGTGGCCGGATCCTGAAAATAAAAACGTCCTTTCCGCCAGTCTTCCGACGCCAGCAGCGGTGCGGGGGAGGG
>CASFXO010000193.1 GCA_949298665.1 uncultured Lentisphaeria bacterium | reverse complement strand
TTGATGGTCAATGCACACAGCTGCACCCGCTCGCCGAACGCCGCCTCGGTCGAAGCCCCCGCAAACAATTTCGCTTCCGGCCGGACAAAAGTCCCCGCCTGTTCCAGTACCTGCCGGGTCTCCCCGAGCGCCAGCGCATCGCCTCCGATCAGCGAAAATATCACCGCATCTGCGCCGGTCAGCTTATCCACGCCCCCCAGCAGCGGCGATTGCAGCATACGCTCCAACGCCAGTTGACAACGGCCGGTGCCGTCCGTCGCCTCACCGGCTGCGGCAATCCCCACCCCGATACTGCAGAAACTTTTCCGTCGCCGCAACACCGCCACCAGATCGGTGAAATTCACCGCCAGCAGATTGCCCTGACGCAATACCGCCGTCAACGCCAGCGCCGTCCCGGCAATCTCCCGGTCCGCCAACGCAAAAGCCTCCGCCAGCGGCGTCGTCCCCGGCAATATGGAAAACAGTAAATCATTCGGCAACGTCAGCACCGCGTCCGCCATATCCAGAAGTTCATTGCGCAAAGTCTCCTCCGCCACCCGCCGTTTGCTGTGCCCCTCCAGCGTAAACGGCAACGTCAGCAGAAACAGCGCCGGCAGATCCAGTTTCCGGCAGACGCTCAGCACGATTCCCGCCCCGCCGGAAGCCGTCCCGCCGCCCAGGCCGCCCACCACCAGCAACAGGGGCGTCCCCGTCAGCAACGTTTCCAGCGACGAACGTTCCCGGGCCAATGCCCGCTGCCCGTCCAGCACATTGCCGCCGCAACCGCGTCCGCCGCGCCAGTCGGGGGCGGCCAGCAGGCGGTGCGATTCCGGGATCGGACAACTCTCCAACGCTGCACGGTCGGTATCTACCGCCAGCAGACGCAGCCGTCCCGGCGCCAGCTTCTCCAGTGCGCCAACCGCCCGGCAGCCCGCACCGCCCAGTCCCAATACCGTAATCGGAACCTCTCCCATGGTCATATCCGCTCTGCCTTTCTCTCCTCAAATACGAAACGAACCGCGAAATTCCCCCACCGCCCGGCGCATCCGGCTCATCACGCCGTCCACCCCATCAAGCAGCCTCCGGAACGGGTTTCCCGCGCCTTCCCCGCCGAGCCTCTGATAATAGTCCGCGATCTTCAACGCCCCCCAGATCGTACTGTAACGGGGATTCTCCAACCCCGTCGCGGCTCCGCCCACATCCAGCGGTTGACCGACGCGAAGCGACATGTCGAAAATCTCCCGGCAAATCCGCCCGACCGGATCAAACAGTGCACCGCCCCCGGTCAGCACCATCCCTCCGTTCAATCCGGACGGCGCCAGCCGGTCCCCGATCCGGGCCCGGATGATTTCAAAAAGCTCCCGCAGCCGATACTCCATAATCGTCTCAAACGAAGCCAGCGGAATCCGCCGCACCTTGCCGGTCGCACTCGGGAAATCCACGTAATCGCGCCGTTCCCGCATCAGGCGCGCCAGCGTTCCGTCCTCCAGCAGTTTCCGGCAGCTCTCCAGCGGCAGCTCCAATCCGATGGCCAAGTCGTTCAGCACATGGTTGAACCCCACCTGAATCATGCCGCTGGCGAGAATCCCGGTATTGAACTCAATCACATATTCCGTGACCCCCGCCCCGAAATCGATCAGCAGCACCCCGCTCTCCCGCTCCTCTTCGGAAAGAATCCCGACGCCGGACGCCAGCGGTGCAAACACCATTTCCACATTGTCCTCGTAACCGGATTCCCGCACCGCCGTCCGGAAATTCTCCAGCCGGTTGGTGATGCCGTGCACGATATGCACATACGCGTCCAGCTTATACGCGGTCTGATTGATCGGATTGCGCAGCCGCAGCCGGTCGTCGATCATGAAATACGATTCCGAACTGTTGAGGATCGTGCGGCCCGTTTCCAGAGGATGCACCCGGGCATTCTGGTGCGCTTCGGCCCGTTCCGACTCGGTGATGCGCTGGTCCTCGTTCTTCACGAACACCGTCCCCACCCCCTGATAGGAACCGATCCCGCAGCCGGTTACCGGGATCACGATCATCCGGCTGTTGTTCAATTCCCCGCCGGAGGAGGAATCCGCCTCCTCCAGCGCCACGGACAACTGGTCGAAAACGGTCTCCATATTGGCGATTTCCCCTTTCGCCACGCCTTCCGCGGGCACCTCGCCGCGCCCGATGACGTCCACCCGCCCGTCTTCGCGCGATTCTCCGACCAGCACGCAGATCTTGCTGCTGCCGAATTCGATGGCGCTGACGATGTCCCTGGATTGAAACATGCCTCTCTCCCCGGCGGAGTTCCGACCGCCGTTCCCGGATTGAATTGATTTTGCACAATATACTGCAAAAGCACGTCAATTGCCAGTTTCCCCCCCCGGTTTTTCGCAAAACTCAGCGGGTGTCGTAAGCCCAGTGGAGCAGCGCCTGACGCTGCCGCGGACGACAGGTCGCGTCTCCTGCCGCGCAATGGAGCCGCAGCTGGGCCAGGTGCCGTGCCATCGCCTTCCAGCGCTGGATCTGCCGCCGGTCGTCCTCACTGCGTCGGCCGAGATAATACCGACAGGACCATTGAAACCAGCCGCGCGGATCGTCGGGATGAATCCAGCCGCGCTCCCGCCAGAGGGACAACGGCTGGGAGGCGTTGACGCCGAAGTAGTTCAATTCCGGCAGATGGGCCTCGTGACACAGCCGCGCATGCCGGAACCACGATGCGGGAAACTCCTCCCGGCAATCCGTCATGTACCGCCCCCCGAACACCCCCAGCGCCAGCATTTCGGCGGGAGTCAGTTCCGGGCGGAAGTCCGGCGCGAAATCACTTCCCGGCTCCGCCGTCAGGCGGTAACGGTAATTCTGCTGCATCAGATCGCAGACGACGATTTCCCGGCCGCTCATGATTCCGGCTCCGCGGGTTCCGGAAATTCCAGCCGGTCCACCTCGAAGCCCCATTCCCGGCAGCGCGTCAGCAGGGAGCCCAGTTCCGCCTCCGGCAACGTCGGCGTCCGCGCCAGAATCCACAGATAATCCCGGGTCCCCGACGTCACCACCGCCCAGCGGTAATCCGGCGACAACGCGATGATCCGGTAATCCCCGTAAAACGGACGGAAAAACGACACGCGCAATTCCCCGCGATACGGGGGCTGCTCATCCTTCAAAAAGGCGATGCCCCGCACCTCACGCGGCTCCGTTCCCCGCATGCCGCGATTACACACATCGATCCGTCCGTCCTCCCGCAACCGGTATTCCGCCTGGACCCGCTGCAACCCCCGTTCGAACGAATGCGGCAGCCGGGCGATCTCATACCATTGCCCCATGTAACGGGCCGGTTCCAATCCTGACACTGCCGGAATCGACGCCGTCGATTCTCCGCTCCGGCATCCGCCCCCCGCCAGAATGGCCCAGAGCATTGCCAGAATCCCCACTCCACGTCCGCAATTTCCAGCCATACATACTCTCCCTGCCTGAGGTTAAACATCGCGCAGCGGCCGGTTGGCCGCATCGGCGACGGCGGCGGCTTCCAGCCGTTCACAGGCGCCGTTCAATTTGGACAACATAACCGCGGTGGCCGGTTCCGGCTGGTCTTCTCCCTGTATTTCCAGCATCTTCCAGACCTGCATCACCGTCAACCCCGCCGTCGGCACGGCGGGGACGAAAGATTCCGCACCGGCGGCGTCCACCACCCGCAGCAGAATCCCCGCTTCCCGCAGTTGTGCCAGGTACTCCCGCACCTGAAACGGCGTAATCTGCAGGTTATCCCCCACCTCCGCCTCCGACAGGCCGCCGCGTCCCGAATCGTAATGCCGGATCACCAGCCGCGCCACCGCAAATAAATACAGTCGCCGCAGCCGCGCACTGAGCACCGCATCGGAATGCTCAAACCGGCCGGTGTTGATATTCTGATGGACGAAAGCGAATTCCGCGCCGAACAGAATGATTTTCCACGACCATTGCAGAAACAGCAGCAGCAGCGGCACCGCCGCAAAACTTCCGTAGATCGTGTTGTAGCGCGACAACGCCACCTGCAAATAAATCAGGGAACTTTGCAGCCCCTGAAACAGCGTCCCCGCCACCAGTGCCGCCAGCAGCGCCGAACTGAACCGTACCCGGGTGTTCGGCACGAAAAAGTAGATCGCCGCAAACAGCAGCCACGCCATGATCAGCGGCACCAGCTCGGAACCGGCCACCAGCAGCGGCAACCCCTCCCGGAAAAGCACGGGACTGCTCCGTGCCAGATCGTTGAGCAACGCCCGGGTGACTACCGTAGTGCTGCCGGCGATGATGATCAGAATCGGCGTCACCACCAGAATCGCCAGATAATCGCTCACCTTGCGCAGGAGATTCCGCCGCCGCGGCAGGTGCCAGACCGTATTGAATGTATCCTCGATCCCGGAAGCCAGCATGATCACCGTCCCGAAGAGACAGATCACCCCCACACCGGCCACCACCCCGCCGCGCGCCTCCTGAAGCGTGGTTTCGGCGAAACGGTAGATCCACGCCAGAGTCTCCCGGTGCTGCGCGAAGCGGGCATTGAGAAACAGCATCAGCCGCCCCTCCAGCGCAAACCCTTTGGCGATCCCGAAAAACAACGCCGCCAGCGGCACCAGCGAAAACAGCGTGTAATACGTCAGAGCCGTCGCCTGCCGCCCGTATTCGCCATGCATGAACAGCTTGCCGCTGAGCACCAGCGCCCGGGCGAATTTGCCGGACCAGCTCAGCCGGGCATAAGGCGTGGTACCGTCATATAAATAACGCAGCCATTTTTTCCACATCATGTCGACTCTCTCCGGATGATTTTTACGGGAAACTATAGTACCATCGCCGCCGCTTTGCAAAAAACCCTCCTGTCTTTTTCTTTTTTTTTGAAAAAATTTTGAACTGCCATTGACATCCGCAGACAAATGTCCTATAATTAATGCATAAAAATGGACACTTTGGGACACTTATTGTTTTAACAGGATTCTTATGAAGAGCAAACCCGGCAACCGCTTTCAAGCACTGACCGACCACATCGAGGCGATGATCGCCGGCGGTCAATATTCCGCCGGCTCCCGGATTCCGCCCCTGCGGGAATTGTGCGAACGGTTCAAACTTTCCCGGGGCACCGCCGCCCGCGGGCTGGAATTCCTGCAGGCGCAGGGCATCCTGGAGCTGCGCCGCGGCTCCGGCGCCTACGTCCGCCGGGTCAACGGCGCCGACGCGGGAATGCTCGGCCGACGGATCGCCGTCTTTTCCGAACACCTCGACACCAAGGAAAGCTACTGCGCCCACATCATCCTCGGGCTTCAGCGGCAGGCCGCCGCGACGGGAACCGCCATCAGCCTGCATCTGCGCAAATACGGCATGACCACCTACGAGGTGCTGGACCAGGCGGCGCGGGCCGCCGACGCGCTGCTGCTGGTGGGGCATTACGACATTGTGCTGGACCGGCTGCCGCGCATCCGCCCCGGCGTGGGGATCGACATGCTCAATTCCTATGGGTTCGCCTCGCTGATCGGCCTTGATCCGCTGCACTGCGCGGAACTGGCGGAAGAATTTTTCCTGGCCCGCCATCTGAAACGGGTGAAGGTCATCAGCTTCCCGATCCCGCTCTATGCCTACCGCGCGGAAATCTTCGCCCGGCGCTGGAGTGCCCGGGGACAGGCGGAAACGTTCCTGCCGCTGCCGGCCATGTGCGCCGATTTCGAACGCCCGGAACTCTATGACCGCATCATCCGGGAAATGCGGGACCCCGACTGCGGGTATCTCTTCGTCAGCGGTACCGAGTGCAACCGCACCCAGATGGAATATCAGCGCCAGACCGGGCGCCTCCTTTCCCGGGACCGCTGCGTACTGTCGATCGACGGCAAATCGCTGCTGATCCCGGAATATCTGCCGGTCAACACCATCACGCCGGATTACACCGAAATCGGCGAACTGGCCCTCTCCGAATGTCTGCGGCGCATCGAAAACCCCGGCGCGCATCCCCGTCGCATCCTGCTCAGCGGCACCCTCGTGGAAATGGAGCCGGAACCCGCGCCGCAACCCAGACGCCGAAAAACCTTGAATGCCCAATCCGTTTTACCCATAACACAGGAGAACGCCTTATGAACAAGAGATCCTTCACCCTGATCGAGCTGCTGGTCGTCATCGCGATCATCGCCATCCTTGCTTCCATGCTGCTCCCGAGCCTCAACAAAGCGCGCGCCACCGCCTGGAAGGCGGCCTGCATCAACATTTCCAAGCAGATCGGCATCTGCGACACGCTGTACGCCAACGATTACAATGACTATCTCACGGCCGCGATCATGGAGGACGGCTCCCCCTGGTACAAGTTGATGAAACCCTACGCCAACGACCTCTTCTATCGCAAAGGCTACAAGGATAAATCCAAGGAAGCCGTCCCGATGTGTCCCGCTTCCGAACGCGAACAGGGGAAAATCATCACCAGCCACGGCGGCTCCATCTCTCCCTGGACGCCGCTGGACCTGAGCTGGGACTACACCTTCCAGTGCGGCGGCTACATGCGCAGTTACATGCTCGGCTGCAAAGGCTGGACGGAATATTATCCCTCCGTCAAACGCAATCAGGTCCGCCAACCCTCGAAAATGATCACCAACATGGACGGCTATTATTTCTCCTGCATGTTCAACGGTCAGACCGGCTGGGAGGATCAGGTCAGCGGCTCCGTCGCCTGGAGCCGACATGACAATCGCGGCACCTATGTGAATGCGCAGTTCGTCGACGGTCATGTGGCAGCCTTCCCGTTCCAGCCCCGTACCACAGACATGTATAATACCTACTTCAAACCGATGGAAACCGGTACGCTTTAACTCCCGGGCTTGATGACGATGAAAAAATTGATTCCATTGCTGGCCATCCTGCTGGCCGGGGCGTTCACCGCCCCGGCGGCGCCGGATGTCGTGTTCACCGACAACTTCTCCGAATTCGCCGACGGCCTGCCCAAAGGCTGGAGCAAGTATGACACCGGCAGCGCCGGCACCATCACCCGGACCTTGCTGCCCTCCGGGCGCCGCGCCACGGCCCTGACGGTGAACGATCCGAAACAGGGACTGGGACTGAGCCGGAAATTCCCCGCCACACCGGGCGTCTGGTACCGCGCCGTACTCGAAAGCGCGGCGCTTCCGGGCCGAAGCCAGGAAGGCGCGTATCTGCAGCTGCGCTTCTACCCCTATCCGCTGCGCACCTTCCGCAATTCCGAATATCTGCACCAGGTGCCGCTGAATGACTTCGACGAAAACTCCAACCTGACCAGCGTCACGCTGCGCGCTCCGGAAGGCGTTAACGCCGTGGCGGTTTACATCGTCACCGCCGGCGCGGCCCCCGCGGTCCGGCTGCTGGACTTCAAGCTGGAATCCTCGCCCACGGAACTCGCGCCCCTCCCCGCCGATCCGCAGCGGGTGCCGGGCGCGTTGAAAATCACGCCGCGCAACCTGTATCTCAATACCGACCTGGTGAAGGATAAGGTTCCCTATACGGCGATCGTCATTCCGGAAACGCCCGAATACCGGCAGCTCGCCGACAAGATCAACGCCGCCGTCGCGGCGAAAACCGGCGTCCGGCTCCCCGTTCTCAGCGACAAGACCTTCGCCGACACGGAGACGCTCAAACACAACCTCATCACCATCGGCAGCCGTGACCGCAACCAGACCGTGGAAAACCTCTATAACCGTTATTACACGCTGCTGGATTCCCGCTATCCCGGCAAGGGCGGTTCGCTGGTGCGCAGCCTGCACAATCCCTTCGGCGACGGCTGCAACGTGCTCACCGTCGGCGGCAGCGATCCGGAAGGCGACCGGCAGGCCGTCGACCGGTTTGTGAACATGCTGAAGGAATGCCCCGCCGGCAAAGACCTCCGGCTCGGCTATCTGGCCGACATCGTCCTGGGACAGGGCAAGCAGCCGCCGGAAAACGCCAGGGACGCGGTCTCCTGGGATCAGTCCCCGGAAGGCGGCGGGCCCAATGAATTCGGCTGGAATCTGGTCAGCAAGAACATGGCGCTCTTCTACATGACCGGCGACACCCGTTACGCCCGCGAGTTCATGCGGCTGGCATTCCCCGACGAACGCGCCTCGGAGGACCTTAACCGGCTGGACGGGGAATTCGTCTATTCCAATCTGAAGGACCCGCTGGGCGAACCGTACCATTACAACGCCCATATGCTCATTCTGTACTGGGACCTCATCGAGGAGGATCCCTTCTTCTCGGACGCGGACCGGGTCCGGATCACGGAAAAATTCTATGAACAGCTCAACAACCGGCGCAAGAACGGCGACAAGGGCATCTACAAGATTTACAACATCAAGGAGACGCCGCTGAAGCTGCGGGACCGCCATTACCTGTCGGAAGCGGTTACCGTCTACTGCACCGCACGCTATTTCCGGAAATACTATCCCTCCCGCGACGGCCGCGACGGCGAGCAGGTCGCCCGCCGTCTCTTCGCCACGCTCGATCAATATCCGGCGGTCGTGGCGGGGAGTCTCTTCTGGTACAACACCTTCATCCGGCCGGCGATCCGTTTCGCCCTGCTGGACGGCGGCCGGAAATATGTCGGCAATCCGGTCATCAGCAGCTATGTGGAAGCCCTGGTCATGCTCTCCGAACGGCGTCCGGGGGACTGGGCCCACGACTATTCCAGCCCCGAACTGCTGTATCAGATGGCTTATCTGACCGAAGATCAGGCGCCGGTGGAACTCGCGGATCTGCGTAAGAATTACGATCCCGACCAGTTCCGGCTGGGCCAGTCCTATTATCCGGCGCATCCGTATGAGCACAACTTTTTCGCCGACACCGACGGCAGATGGCGGATCGCCAGCTTCGATGCCCGGGGCATGGACGAATGGGATCCGCCTTTCGACCGAAACAAGGTCGTCGAATGGATGAGCTACCGCCGCCACGGCGACGCGGGCGAAGACTTTGCGCTGCTGGACGCCAAATACGAATCGGGACGGAATCCCTTCCACAACTTCGCGCTGATCAGTCTGTATCTGCGCGGCGTGCCGCTGCTACGCGGCTATCACAACCAGCTGCACATCTATCGGGACGGCCTCGGCGACCCGAAAATCAGTCAGTACACCGAACCGCTCCGGTACGGTCGCGTCGGCAAGACCGCTTTCATGCAGGGGAAACTCGCCGCCTTCAACGGTCATGACTGGATCCGGACGTTCGTCATCCGGGAAAACGGATTCCTGTTGACTTTCGATGAAGTGACGCCGCTTGCGGACTGCCGCACGTCGCAGATCATCGCCAACTGGGAAACGCCCCATGGAACGAAGATGACGCCGACGAAAACTCACGAATTCGAACTCGCCAGCGGCAATACCCGCTGGACCGTCGCCTGCTCCGCTCCAGGCGAAACCAGTCAGAAACGAGTCGCCGGCGGCGCCTATCTGAAAACCACCGGCGTCGATTCCCAGCTGACCGTCCTCGGCGAAGGGAAAGCGGGGCAACCGGTTCGTTTCGCCTCGATCCTGCGCCCCGGCGCCCCCGAAAAAACCCCGTCCGCGGCGGAACAGAACGGCGTCATCGCCCTGAAGCTGCCGCAGCCGGCTTTGCTGACGCCCCGGGACTCCGGATTCCTGTTGACTGAAAAAGATCATCTGTTCGGGTTTCAGGTCCGCGAACTGCCGGGCGTACTGACGGCCTCCGCTCCGGTCTCCGCCGATTTCGACCGGACAACCGGCCGGCTCGCCCTGACCGCCGACCGCGATACGGAAGTCATCCTCAGCGCCGACGGCAGAAAAGTAACGGCGCCCGCCGGAAAAGAACTGGTTCTTTCCGTTGCCGCGGCACCGGAATGGGCCGATCCGGCCCCTGCGGCGGCAACGATTCTCGCCGCCAAACCGGCACCGGCGACGGCGGCCCCGGCCACGCTGCCGGAACTGGCTTCGGTCTGGGCGAAGAAACCGGGCGATTTCATCGGGGAACACATCACCTTCGAACTGGACGGCAAAGAGGTGCTGGCCGTGGCGATCGGCAACCGCGCCGTGTTGATGGATGCCGACGGCAACATCATCCGGGAATTTCCGATGGCCTCCGCGGTCGGCGCATTGTGCTGGCGGCCGAGCCGGAAGGAGCTGCTGGTCGGCGCGATCGATGAAAAGCTCCGGGCCTTCACGCTGGATGGGAAAACCGCCTGGGAATTCACTTCCCGCATGCCGGACGGCATCAAACACGAGCGCATGTGGTGGGCCAAGGGCGAAATGCCCGGCGTCTGCAAAATCGGCGTCTTCGAGCTGGAACCGGGCAAGGAACGGATTTTCGTCGGCGGCGCCGGCACGCTCGAAATCCTCGACGAAAACGGCAAACTGCTCAAACGCCAGTTCCAGGAATGGGGGACCTTCGAAGGCATGACCGAACTGCCCGCCCACGGCAAGACCCCGAAAACCGTCTTGAGCTGGGGCTTCATGGTGGGCCATCCGACGGTCTATCAGTATGAAAAGAATCTCAAACGCGGCTACATGTCACTGGACAAGGCCAAGGACGGCACCTTCATGGGGCATTTCGGTTTCGGCTATATCGGTCGCAACCATCTGAAAACCGCCCAACTGGAACCCGGTGGTCCGCTCCGGCTGGTCGGGGACTTCAACGGGACAGTCAACCGGGTGATGATCTGGGATCTGGACGGCAACGTCCTGCATGAAGCCGACCTCGGATTCGGCATCCGGGCCTTCGGCGGCATCCCCTATGCCAAAGTCATGACCCGGAACACCAATGTTCGCGGTCTGGAAACCCCGGATTTTGACGGCAACGGCAAACGTTCGATCGCGGTGGCATTTGAGCGTCGCTTCGTCAGCGCCTTCGACAGTGAATTGAATACCCGCTTCTTC
>CASFXO010000192.1 GCA_949298665.1 uncultured Lentisphaeria bacterium | reverse complement strand
GCGCTGCGTTTCTGGGGCGGAGCCAACATGATCGACCGCAAGCTGGAATGGGCGTTCAACTGTTCGCCGGACATTCCCGTGTACGAGGCCTGGTGTTACCGGCGGAATCTGCTGCTGGGCAGCGGCATGGGCAATCATCGGTGGAATCGTCCGGGATTCAATGTCGCGGCGAAGCTCTTCTACCGCACTCTGCTTTCCCGGGAAGGGCTGCATTCCGTGCGTGACGAGGTGACCCGCGGAGAGCTGGCCGCCATCGGTATTACCAACGTGATCTGCACCGGCTGTCCCACCACCTGGCGGTTGACACCGGAACATTGTGCGAAAATTCCCGTGCGCCGCGCGGAGAACGTCGTGTTCACATTGACGGATTACTGTCCGGACCCGGAGGCGGACCGGCGTCTGATAGCGCTGCTCAGGGACCATTACCGGCATCTCTTCTTTTTCCCGCAGGGGGCGGAGGATCTGGCCTACTTCCGCCGGCTGGAACCGGATACGGAGCGCATGACGCTTCTGCCCCCCGACCTGGCGCATTTTCACGAGGTGCTGATTCCGGGGGAAGTGGATTACATCGGCACCCGGCTGCATGGCGGCATGCGGGCGATGCAGCGCCGGTGTCGGGCACTGATTCTGTCCATTGACAACCGGGCGTCCGATATGGCCCGGACGTTGAACTTCCCGATGGCGGCACGTCTGGACGAGGAGGCTGTCCGGGCATGGATTACCGCGCCCCGGCCCTGTACCATGCGGATTGATCAGCAGGCGATCGAGACCTGGAAAAACCAGTTCCGGCAGCCGGCCCCCGGAGCGCCGATTCCATTCTCTGCGGATGTCGTCCGCGGCGGCGCTCGCTGATCCCGCTGTTCACCAGGTGGAGTGTTCGCGCCGCCGTCGGGTTACATGTTCCGGCGGAGCCGGGCCAGCTGTTCCGTGATCATCCCCAGCAGCAGCAGCAGCACTCCGAAGAGAATCAGGAAGCTCGCCCCGGTGGAAAGCGTCGAGTTGACCACCAGGCAGCGCAGCGACCACAGCACGCCCAGCACCATGCTTGCCAGCGCCGGCGGTAGAAAGAACTTCAGCGGCGCGAAGAGCAGAATCATATTGGTGATTTCCCATACCGTGTCCATGGCCGTCCGGGTGGAAATCGTGCTCACACCGCCGCGGCGCGGCTGGATGGTGATCGGTTCCTCCAGCACCAGATTCCGGTTGCAGAAGAACAGGAGAACGATGATATCCGAATACGACATGTTGTCCGGGGTCGTCGGCAGATATCGCATTGCCAGATCGCGCCGGTAGAGCTTCATTCCGGAATTGAGGTCGTGGATCGGAATTTTCAGAAAGCTCCGCGCAAAGGTCCGGATCAGCCACTTGCCGCACTGCCGGTAGCGGGTGGCGTCCCGCTGCCCCTGCCGGGAGCCGACGACCATGTCGGCGTCCCGTTCCTCCGCCACCGCCTTCAGCCGGGCGACGTCTTTCATCCGGTGCTGGCCGTCGGCGTCGACGGTGGCGACCCAGTAGGTGTCGGCGGATTCGATGCCGTGCTTGATGGCGCCGCCGTAGCCGCGGTTGACTTTGTTCCGGACGATTTTCACCGCCGGTTCTGTCGCCGTCAACTGCCGCAGCAGGGCTGCGGAACCGTCGGTGGAGCCGTCGTCCACCACGATCAGCGACCAGTGATGTTCCCGGCAGAAAGCGATGATGCCGGGCAGGACTTCAGGCAGGTTTTCCGCCTCGTTATAACAGGGAATGATGATGGAGAGACTGCGGTCGGTCATAGTTTTCTGCTTTCTGAATCAGGGGCGGGGTTCCATTTGAAAACGGCGACCTCGTCGGCGTGCGGATGCCCGTTGATCCGTTCGAAACGGGGATCACGTTGGAAGAGCTCCACCAGACCCTGGTCGCGATGCATTCTGAAAACAAATACGCCGGAGGACCCGTTTTCGAAACGGAAGGCCGCCAGCTTTTCCGGGTGCCACCCCTCGCCTTCCCAGTACAGGCGCGGAAACGTGCCGCTCCAGTACGGGAATCGGACGGAGTCGCCGATTACCCAGAATCGTTCCGCACCGCCGGAGAGCTCGGTCCGGTGGGCGGCGATCCAGCGCCCGACCGCGTATTCCGGGCCGGGTTCACGGAAGACGCTGACGGCATTGAGCGTCTGCCCGATCGTCAACGCGGCGAGCCCCGCCAGCGCCGCGGGCCGGAACCCGCGGAACCGGCTGCCGTATTTTTCCACTTCGACCAGCGGCAGGAGCGTGAACGGCATCATCAACGGAATATTGACCAGAAAATACCGGTGTGCCACGACCAGCGGTGCGAAGATCAGTACCGTCAAGCCCATGAAAATCATGCACAGCGTATATTCCGGCCGCCATTGTCTGCGTCGCAGCACCAGAAACAGGCCGACAGCCGCGAAAATCAGATACAATTCATAACTTCCCCGCACCCAGTCGTTCAGCAGATCTCCCGGATCGAAAAAGGTACGGCGGGATTCCTGCTTTTCCGCCGGATCGGGGCGGTTGTACAACTGTTTCTGGAGGCGCTCCAGCTCCGTTTCCGGCGCCGTCCGCGGTTCCGGCTCAATCCGCAGCACCTGCTGCAGAAAAGACACCTGCCGGCTGTCGCACACCGGAAATCCGGTCAGGCGATAATTGCCGTACAGCCGGGGGGCGATCACCACCAGCATCGCCAGCGTATACAGGACTCCCGCCGTCAGGGCCCGGCGACAGCGTCGCCCCGGAGTTTTCACGGCATCCGTCTGTCCGCGCCAGCCCAGGTACAGGAAAATCGCCCCCGCCGCCCCGGCGTAGAGAATGCCCTCGCCCCGCACCAGCGCCAGGCCGCCGGCGCACAGCCCGCCCCAGACGGTCCACGCCGGGCGCGGGTTCCGGAGATATTCGGCCAGCACCAGCACCAGTGCGACGAAGAAGAAGGTCCGTCCGGAGTCCGGCAGCCCCATGCAGTTGTAACGAACCATCTTGGGGGCGATCACGAACAGGAAGCAGCCCAGCGCCGCCGTCCGTTCCGGATAAATCATGCGCAAAAGCCGGTCCAGCGGGTAGATCGTGGCGATGTGAAACGCCGCCCCCACCGCCATCAGCGCGGTCAGGGAACTCAGTCCGCAGCGCACCAGCAGTCCCGCCAGAAGCGATGAAAGAATCGGGATGTCCGGTGGAAACGCCAGCGCCCAGTCGCCTCCGGCGAACGCTTCGGCCATCGGAGCGTAATAAGCAGCCTGGTCCCGGTAGATCTCCCGGGTGTTGCCGATGAGAAAGAGCAGTGCCAGGACGACGCCTGTCGCATAACTGATCCAGACCGGATGGTTTTTCAAAAAAGTGGACAATCTTTTCATAAAGCTGCAATAAAATCACCCGGACCGTCGTTATCGCCCAATGAACCGGAGGGTTTTTCCGGAAGGCGTCGGGACATGCCGTAGTCCTTATCACTATACCGTTGCATTCGGGGAAATGCAAATAAGGGTGGGGAAAAAAGCGTGGCGACAAAATCCTTCGGATAACCGAAGTTTTTTGTAAAAACGTCACTTCGGGACCGGTTTTCGGGTTGAAAACGGAAGTTGGCGTGTTATTTTATATTATTACGATCCGGGACTGGGCGCGAGCGACCGGAAAAGGCCGATTGAACTGTTGCGTATCAGCGATATATGGATAGTGGAAACGAGGAGAGATAATGAGCAGAATCTTACCGTGGATGAGCTGCGCCGCTGTCGCGCTGCTGCTGGCCGGCGGTTGTCAGACCCAACCGCAGCCGCTGCCTGATTTTTCGGTCGAGAGCTTCACCAAGCGGCCGCGTTCGGAAGCGGGCGATCTGTTGCGCGGCATCAGTGAACTTTCATTGGAACAAGCTCAGAAGATCGCCATTGCCAATAACCCGACCTACATTGCCGCCTATCACGCCATTGCGGCGGCGAAGATGCGTTACTACCAGTCGATGGGCGCATATGCTCCGGAAATAAACGGCAGTTTTACTCTGGGGAACAGCAACAACTGGGTCCATCACCAGGTCAACGGAGATGCTTCCCGGCGTTCCAACACGTTCACCACCAACACCGCGGTTACCGCCAACTGGCTGATTTTCGACGGGTTGAACCGCGAATTTTCGTTGAAGATCGCGGAAACCGAATACCGTCAGCAGAAAGCTCTGACCGAAGACGAATGCCGGTTGCTGATCCGGGGGGTGGCCTATGCCTACAACGCCGTGCTCCTGGCGGCGGAAAACATGCGCATTGCCATGGAGGACATGGACTTCCAGATGAAGAACTTGCGGGATACCGAGCTGAAATATCAGGCCGGGGCCGTGCCGCTCAGCGATGTGCTCAACTTCCGGGTGCTGGCCAATTCGGCCGAGGGGGACCAGATCACCGCCGGATATCAGTATGAAGTGGCGCTCTATGCGCTTGCCGTGCTGATGGGGTATCCCGAGGGGACGCTGCCGCCGTCGGTCAAGTTCCCGAAGATTAAAGACATTTATCTGTACGATCTGCCTTCCGTGGATATTTATCTGGACAATGCGTTGGCCAACCGGCCGGACCTGCACGCTTATCGGGAACAACTGCAGATTGCGCGGTACCAGGTGTATCAGAGCTACAGCAGTTTTTCGCCGACGGTGTCGCTTTTCGCGGAATACAATTACGGCACCAGCCGCAGCCGGTCCTACCATGAGTCGGGCAAGGGCGGGCAGAATGCCTCGGACTTCTCCTATGGGGTCGGCGCCAACTGGACGCTCTTCAATGGTTTTATCCGTTATAATAAGGTGCGTGAAGCGCAGGCCAACCTGAGTGCCACCCAGTATCAGGTCGTCAATACCTGGCTGACCGTGGTGGAGGAGGTGCGGAGCGCCTACATCAATTACGTTCAGAACGTCAAACAGGCCAGGCTTTCTGAAAAAAATCTCGAAATCGCCACTACTCAGCGGGATCTGGTCGACAACGAATACCGGGCCGGCAACGCGGAACTGACCCGTTTGAACGAGGCGCAGCGCGACCTGGTGGACGCGCAGACCACTCTGGCCAGCGCCTATATCAACGTGCAGAACGCCAAAGCGCAGCTGGACGCAGCGGCGGCGATCAATGTGGCCGAATACGACCTGCCGCCCGGCGGTTTGTCGTCGGAGTACATCGAGGCCACCGGGATTGAACCCCGGACGGCGATCCGACAGGCGGTTCCGGAAATTCCGGTCAAGCCCGCCAAGGCGCATGACAAATTCCCACCATCGGAGCCGGACGGTCAGGCTCAGTGACGGAGCAGCCCCGCCGGGATTCGTCCCGGCGTTTTTTGTAAAATCAACAACGGGTTTCGTGTTGTCCGCATGAGGAGTCGGGAGGAACGCGCGTGGAAAACCGGTGGCACGGGTTTCGTGTCGTCGGCGGTTTCCCGACATGGCGGTTACAGCACGGGAATCACAGAAAGTAGAAGCAATGAGTATTCGGGTTCGTTTTGCGCCGTCTCCCACAGGACAGGTGCATATCGGCAACATTCGGACGGCGATTTTCAATTACTTGTTTGCCCGGCATGTCGGCGGCGAGTTTCTGCTGCGGATCGAAGACACCGATCTGGAGCGCTCGACGCGGGAAGCGATCGACAAGTTGCTCGAATGCATGGACTGGCTGAAACTGGATTATGACGGGGAAATCTTCTATCAGAGCGCACAGGCGGATAAACATCGGGCGGCGGCGGCGGCGCTGATCGACTCCGGAGACGCTTATTACGGTGCGGCGGATGAAAGCGGGAAGCGACCGGTATTTTTTCGACTGCCGCTGAACCTGCCGGATGGCCGGACGGTGCGGACGGTGGGGCCGGCCGAGCTGGCGTTGCATGCGGAAACCCCGGTGGAGATCACACCGGGAGGAATTCATTACGGTGCCTTGAGTGCGAAAGGCAAACCGATGCCGACGGTATCGGCGCTGGCGGGGATGCGCGATCTGGTGCTGCGCGATGCCGCAGGCCGGGTGCTGTTTGAGCTGGCTCCGGTTCTGTCCCGGGTGCTGGCTGGAGAATCGTTCCGGATCACCGGTGCGGCGGTGGCCGCATTCACCCGGCGCGAAGTGTATTATCATGACCTGGTGAAGGGAGAGCTGGCCAAGCCGCTGGACGGCATGAAGGATCAGGTAATCGTGCGCAGCGACGGGTCGCCGGTGTTTCATCTGGCGAATGTTCTGGACGACATTGCACAGGGGGTCACTCACATCATCCGCGGGGATGACCATGTGGAAAACACTTACCGGCATCTTTTGTTGTTCGAGGTATTCCATGCGATTCCGCCGCAGTACGCGCATCTGCCGATGATCGTCAATGCGGCCGGAAAGCCCTACAGCAAGCGGGACGGGGATGCGTTTGTGGGGGACTTCCGCAGCCGGGGATTTCTGGCGCCGGCGCTGTTCAATTATCTGGCGCTCCTGGGGTGGTCTCCGGGAGACGACCGCGAAAAACTCACGCTGGAAGAGATGGTGGCGGCGTTTCAACTGGACCGGGTGAAGAGCGCTCCGGCGCAGTTCGACATCCGCAAACTCTCCAATTTGAACGGACTTTACATTGCCGAGATGCCGACGGATGCATTCACGGCGCTGGCGCGGGAATATGCGCCGGAATTCGCCGCGCAGCCTGCGTTTGACGCGGTGGCGGCCCTGATGCAGAATCGGACGAAGGTGATGGATCAGGTGCGGGACTGGCGTTACTTTTTCGCGGACGATTTTTCACGGGATGAGAAGAACAGCAGGAAGCAGCTGACGCGTCCGGAGATCCGTGCCGCACTCGCCGCTTTTGCGGAAAAACTCGCCGGATTGTCCGACTGGACGGAAGCGGCGGTCATGCGGCTGCTGGAGCAGACGGAGGCTGCCGCGGGGCTGGAACACGGAAAACTGTTCCAGCCGGTGCGGCTGGCGGCGACCGGCGTGGCGGGGGGAGCGGAACTGGATCGGACGTTGTGTCTGATCGGGCGTGATGCCGTGGTGCGTCGAATGGAGGCGGCGCTGGCGCTTTACCAGGGAGTGGAGTAGCATGTTTTTTCGACCTAAGAAACGTTATGTGGTGCGGACCTTCGGCGATGAGGTGTTGCGGGAGAAGGCCGCGCCGGTAATCGTGACGGAGAAGATCCGGGCGCTGGCGGCGGAGATGGTGGAGACGATGCGGACCTTTGACGGGATCGGACTTGCGGCGCCGCAGGTCGGCGAGCCGTTGCGGATGGTGGTGCTGGGCGTGCCGCTGGAATCGATGTCGCCGGAACCGTCTCCCGGCGAGCTGGAATTGCTGCCGCGGATGCCGCTGGTATTGGTCAATCCCGAGATTGTATCCGCCGCCGAAGAGCTGGAAGTGCGGGACGAGGGGTGCCTCAGCGTACCGGATATTTTTGCGCCGGTGGTGCGGCCGCGGTCGGTGGTGTTGCGGTCGGAGACGCTGGATGGAGAGGTGATTGCGCTGGAGTGCGGTGGTCTGCTGGGGCGCTGTATCCAGCATGAGCTGGACCATCTGGATGGATTGTTGTTCACCGACCGGCTGCGACCGGAGGATCGGAAGGAAGTGGAGCAGGACCTGCACCGGCTGAAATTGTTCGGAGCCCGGCACCATTACCAGCGGGTGACCTCACGGTGAGGATGAGGGGCGGAGATACGTCTCCTGAAAGAGGAAGCGACAAACGGGGAGGAGGAGAGGATGGATCGACGTGATTTTCTGAAGAGTGCCGCTGTAACGGGAACTGCTCTGGCGGTCATGGGGAGATTGCCGGGAGCCCGTTTGATTGCTGCTGAAGCGGAAGCGGCCGGAGACGCACCGCTGCTGGTGGCGGTAACCAACGGAGAACCGGAAGCGCTGCTGGATGCCGCGTTGAAGGAACTGGGAGGACTGGAGAAATTTGTTGCGCCCGGCCAGACCGTGGTGATCAAGCCCAATATCGGCTGGCATCAGCCGCCGGAGATGGCGGCGGACACCAACCCGGAGCTGGTGGGGGCGCTGGTGAAACGGTGTCTGAACGCCGGGGCGGCGAAGGTATATGTGTTTGACCATACCTGCGACCGGGACTGGCGGGGGTGTTACCGGGTCAGCGGCATTGAGGAGGCCGTGGAGAAGGCCGGCGGAGAGATGGTCTGCGGAAACGTCAGGAGCGATTACCGGGAGGTGGATGTTCCCCGCGGGAAGGTTTTGAAAAAGGGGCTGATGCACCGGCTGATTCTGGATTCGGACGTGTTCATCAACGTGCCGGTGTTGAAAAACCACGGCGGTGCCAAGTTGACCGCCTCCATGAAAAATCTGATGGGGATCGTCTGGGACCGTCAGGAATTTCATCAGCTGGGGGTGCAGCAGGCGATTGCCGACTGGCTGACGGTCCGCCGCCCGGATCTCAATATTCTGGACGCCTACCGGGCCATGCAGACCGGCGGACCGCGGGGGAACAAAGGATCCCGGATCCTGCCGCTGCGGTCGCTTCTCGCGTCGCGGGACATGGTGGCGCTGGACGTGGCGGGGGCGAAGATGTTGAACATCGATCCCGCGGTGGCGACGCATATTGCGGCGGCGGAAGCGCTGGGGTTGGGGACGGCGGATCTTTCCGGGGTGAACATTAAGAGGATCCGGCTCTGATGCGGCGGTTCCAGTGGTTTCGCGCCGGGCGGATTCTGGTCAGTCTGGGGGTGCTGGGCGTGTGTCTTGCGGCGTTCAGCGATGTTTTCCGTCCGGTGCAGGAGGTGGGGAAGGTCCAGTTTCTGCCGTCCTTGTTGCGCGGCGGCTGGGGTTGGGGGATTGCCGCGGCGATTCTGCTGACGACGTTTCTGTGGGGGCGGTGGTACTGTTCCAGCCTTTGTCCGCTGGGGACGCTGCAGGACCTGGCCGGATGGCTCGGGCGCAAACTGCGGCTGAATCGCGGGGGCGCGGTCCGGCCGAACCGGAGAAGCTGGCGTTACGGATTGCTCGGTTTTTATGTTTCCGCGATGGTCGGCGGTATGATTTTGCCGCTGGCGTTGCCGGACTCCTTTGCGTTTTTCGGGCGGGTGGGGAATCTGCTGTTTCGTCCCGCTCTGGTATGGGTGAATACGTTTCTCCGAACCCGTTGCGGTTGGGAATCCCTGACGCCGCTGGAGGGGCATAATCTGCCGACGGGACTGGCCCTCGGGACCGGACTGCTGATCGCGGCGCTGCTGGTGACGGCACTGCTGCGGGGACGGGTGTTCTGCAATCTGCTGTGTCCGGTGGGAGGTGTGCTGGGACTGGCGGCGCGATGGGCGCGTTTTCCGCTGCGGTTGGACCGGGAGCGGTGCGTCGGTTGCCGCCGATGTGCGAATGTGTGTAAATCAAAGTGTATTGATCTGGACAAGAAGGCGATTGACTTCGAACGCTGCGTGCTCTGCGGGGATTGCGGGGCGGTGTGTCGGGTGAACGCCATCGATTTCGGCGGTGTCGCGGCGCCTCCGGAAGCACCGTCGGCGCCGGAGCGTCGGGAATTTCTGGCGGCGGGGGCCGGACTGGTGCTGGGGGGGGCGGCGGCGCTGACCCTGCGGCGGAGTGTGCGCCGCGCGCCTGACCCGATGCCGGTGATGCCGCCGGGAGCGGGATCGTTCGAACATTTTCATTCGCGTTGTACCGGTTGCGGGCTCTGCATGGCGGCCTGCCCGGGCAAGACGCTGACGCCGGCCGGACTGGAATACGGCTGGAGCGGGATCGGGCAGCCGTATCTGTCGTTCCGGATCGGGAAATGCGAATTCGACTGCACGCAATGTTCGAACATTTGTCCGAACGGGGCTTTGACGCCGTTGACGGTGGCGGCCAAGCAGCGACGACGGGTGGGTATGGTGGAATATCTGAAGAATCGTTGCATCGTCGTGACCGACGGCAACGACTGCGGCGCATGCGCCGAACACTGTCCGACGGGGGCGCTGCAGATGGTGGCTTACCGGGGGGTGTTGACCATTCCTTCGGTGATTCCGGAATTGTGTATCGGTTGCGGCAGTTGCGAATACATCTGTCCGGCGCTTCCGGAGAAGGCGGTTCTGGTTCATGGGCTGTCGTCCCAGGTGGACGCCGCGGATCCGGCGGCGGTGCTGAAGAAGACGGCGCCTGTGTCCACGACCGGAACCTACGAATTTCCCTTTTGACGGCAGACGGCGGGAAACGGCGTGAAATGAAGGATTGCAGGAACGCCGTTGCGCGTGTATATTAATTTAATGACTTTAGCGAAGCAAGTGAAAGAGCAGAACAATGTTATGATGACCATCGATGAACTTCAGGCCCATGAACGATCCATGCGCGAGCGGATTGAACACCTCGGAGACTATCTCGGTGTCGCCGCCCGGCGCGCCGAGATGGAGCAGATCGAAGCGAAGATGGCCGCGCCCGATTTCTGGGATCACAAGGAAGACGCCCAGAACACGGTCGCGGCGCTCAGCTCCTGCCGCAATATCGTGGAGCCGTATGAGCGCCTGGTGCGGGAGATCGAGGATTTTGCCGTGAACGTGGAGTTTGCGGCGGAAGACGCGGAACTGGCGCAGGAGGCGGAGAACACGTTTTGGAAACTGAGCAAAGCGCTGGACCGGTTGGAGATCCTCAGTTTTCTTTCGGGGCAGTTTGATCGCTGCAATCTCTATTTTTCGGTGCATGCCGGCGCCGGGGGGACGGAGTCGTGTGACTGGGCGGCGATGCTTTTCCGGTTATACCGGCGCTATTTTGAGCGGCGCGGCTGGCGGGACGAGATCATTGACTTCCAGCCGGGGGAAGAAGCGGGGATCAAAAGCGCCACGTTGCGCGTGGAAGGGGAATTTGCCTTCGGTTACATGAAAGGGGAAAAAGGGGTTCACCGTCTGGTGCGGATTTCCCCTTTCGACAGCAATGCGCGCCGTCATACCTCATTTGTATCCGTGGATGTGTTTCCGGAGATCGACGATGAGATCGAAGTGGAAATCGATGAAAGCGAACTGCGTATAGACACCTACCGTTCCAGCGGCGCCGGTGGACAGCATGTCAATACCACGGACAGCGCGGTCCGGATCACCCACCTGCCGAGCGGGATTGTGGTCTGCTGCCAGAACGAGCGCTCCCAGCATAAGAATCGCGCCACCGCCATGAAGATGCTGAAGGCGAAACTGTATGAGCTGGAGCAGGAGAAGAAGCGCGCAGCGGCGGATGCGATTCGCGGAGAGAAGGTCGACAACGGCTGGGGCAGCCAGATCCGTTCGTATGTATTGCAGCCTTATCAGATGGTCAAGGATTTGCGGACCAATGTGGAAACCAGCGATACCGCCGGAGTGCTGGACGGTGATATCGATGAATTCATCGCAGCGTATTTGAAAGGGGTCCGGAAGGAAGACTGAGTTCGATCGGGGGGGCATGAATGAGGTGCGTCTGAGGCAGGACGCGCCTTTTTTTTGTGTGGCCGGGGTTTGGTGCTGAAGAAAATTGAAAAAAAGATGAAAAACGATTTGCAAAGTTTCGGAAGGCTGCTACATTTAAATCCTGTCGCCGCTGGACGGCGGAGTTGATGCAGAAAACACGATTCCCCTGAAAAAATGCAAAAATTTGCGAAATTGAGCTTGCAAAAGCGATCATCGGTGCTAGATTAAGAATCTGTTGCCGCTGACAGGAGAAGCGGAGTTGATGGGCGATGGGCTTGAAACGGAAGCGGGTTTGAAAAAAATCCGAAAAAAGTTGAAAGTTGAGCTTGCAAAAGTAAAAATCGCTGATAAATTAAAAAAACTGTTCGCTCCCCTGATGAGGGGGGATGCGAAAAAGGATAAACCCGGGGAACCGGGGGCTGTTTGAAAACTGAATAGTGCGATGTAACCGATTAATTCATTTGAGTAGTGTAAGAACTACGAAAAATCACAAGAAGCTAAGTCAGAATCTCTGATAAAAAGTTTTATTTTTACGGAGAGTTTGATCCTGGCTCAGAA
>CASFXO010000191.1 GCA_949298665.1 uncultured Lentisphaeria bacterium | reverse complement strand
GCATTCCCGCACCATGCGTCCGACGTTGGCGCTGTGCAGCGCGCCGCAGTCGAGGTTGATATTGCAGCCGTCCGGATGCACCCCGGTCTCCACCACCTCGGCCCCGAGCTCCCGGAAAATCAGCGGCGCCATGGAATAGGCCGCCCCGTTGGCGCAGTCGAGCACGATTTTCAATCCCTTCAAACTGAGATTGTGAATGGAGCTCTTGGCGAATTCGATGTACCGGCCGCGGGCGTCGTCGATGCGGTACGCCTTGCCGATGCCGGAGGCGGGCACATGTTCGCTGTTGAGCGTGCCGGACAGAATGTGCCGTTCGATCTCCAGCTCCACCTCGTCCGGCAGCTTGAACCCGTCCGCGGCGAAGATCTTGATTCCGTTGTCCGGCGCCGGATTGTGGCTGGCGGTGATCATGATGCCGCAGGCCGCCCCCATCGACCGGGTCAGGTGCGCCACCGCCGGGGTCGGCATCGGCCCCACGGCCAGAACGTCCATGCCCATCGACAGCAGTCCGCTGGTCAACGCCGACTCCAGCATATATCCCGACAGCCGCGTGTCCTTGCCGATCACCGCCCGGCAGCGGACGCCGCCGCCGGCGAAATACTGGGCCGTCGCCTTGCCGACCAGCAGCGCCATCTCGGCGGTGATCGGATAATGATTGGCCTGACCGCGAATGCCGTCGGTGCCGAATAATTTTCTCATGTTGATATCCTCGCGTTTTCCGTTGTCTCCACCGGCGGCGGTTCCCGTTCGACCGACGGCTTCAGCCGCGCCGCACCCGTCGCACCGCGGCGGCGATTCCCGGAGCGGCTCCCCGGATCACCTTTTCATCCACGCAGAACGCCATGCGGATGTAACCGGGCAGCCCGAAGGAGCGGCCCGGCACCGCCAGCACCCGTTCCGCCACCAGCGCGTCGATGAATTGGCGTTCATCCGGCACCGGCGACTGCGGGAAGAAATAAAATGCCCCGCGCGGCAGCTGGAACCGGATCCCGGCCGCGCTCAGCACCTCCGCCATCGCATCCCGGCGGCGGCGGTAAATTTCCAGATCCACCTGTTCGTCCAGACACTCCAGCAGAATCTGCTGCGCCAGCGCCGGCGCGTTGACGAACCCGAGAATCCGGTTGCACAGAATCAACCCGCTCATCAGCTCGTCCACCCCTTCCATCGCCGGGTTGACCGCGACGTATCCGATCCGTTCCCCCGCCAGCGACAGGCTCTTGGAAAACGATCCGATCACCGCGCTGTGCGGGAAAAATTCGAACACCGAGGGAATCTCCACCCCGTCGAAATTCAAGAACCGATACGGCTCGTCCGCGATCACATAGATGGCCCGCCCGAACCGCCGTTCCGCCGCCGCCACCGCGTCCCCCAGCGCCTGCAGCTCGTCCCGCCGGTAAATCACCCCGGTCGGATTGTGAGGCGAATTCAAAATGATCGCCCGGGTCCGGGCATTGATCGCCGCGGCCATGCCGTCGACATCCAGTTCAAAGGTGAAGTCGCGCGACGGCACCGGCACGAGTTTCCCGCCGAAATTGCCCGCGTAAAAACCGTATTCCACGAAGTAAGGACTCGGCGTCAGTACCTCGTCGCCTTCCGTCAGCACCGTGCGGAACAGGACATTGAGCCCTCCCGCCGCGCCGCAGGTGATCACGGTATGGCCGGCCTTGACCGGAGCGCCCTGTTCCGCCGTCAACCGGGCGGCCAGCTTTTCCCGGAGCGCGGGATAACCGGCGTTCGGCATGTAACCGATGGCAAAGGGTTCCTGCGAATGCACCGCGATCTTTTCCAGCGCGCTCTTCACCGCCGCCGGCGGCGGCAGGTCCGGATTGCCGAGACTGAAATCGTAAACGTTGGCGTCCCCGTATTGTCGGCGAAGTTCGATCCCGGCTTCGAACATTTTCCGAATCCCGGAAGCATGGGCGAGATAATCCTGAATTTCATCGGTGATCAACTGCATGATTTTCCTCCTGAGTCATCGTATATTGTATCACCCGACGCAGTCTTTTTCAAATCTTTCGCTAAAAATAAAGGATATTGAAAAACATTCGTCGGAAAAATCAATAAAAAATCGAACGAATGAAAATCACCGGCAGTCGCCGGCCCGACCTTTGTATCGTCCCCGTCCTGTCCGGTGAGTTCGCCGTAACGGAAGCAAGCGTTTTTCATGGCGCCGGATTCACGGACGGAACCGACCGCCGACCTTCAGCATTCCGGCAACGGCATCGGCAATCTGAGGAGCAGTCAACCCGAAACGTTTGCGCACCTCCTCCGGCCGCCCGAACGGAATCACCCGATCCGGCCACCCGAAACGACCGGTCAGCCCCGGCCCTCCGGCCAGCGCCTCATCCAGCGCCGACGCCAGCCCGCCGCAGAGCACATGATCCTCTAGGGAAAAGACCGGCAACATACCGGCGTGGCGTCGGGCCAGCTCCGCATCCAGCGGTTTGAGACAGCGCGCGTTGACCACCGTGGTGTTCAAACCGTAATGACGCTCCAGCAGTTCTGCCGCCGCCAGCGCCACCCGGCAATCCGTTCCGAATGTCCAGATCGCCAGATCGCCCCCTTCGCGCAACACCGCGGCGCGTCCCGGTTCCGGCGGCGGCACCGGCCGGGTCGGATCAAACGCCGCTCCGCCGGAACCTCGCGGATAACGCAGTGCCACCGGCGTCTTCATCGCCACCGCCCAGTGCAGCATCATCCGCAGTTCATTTTCGTCCGCCGGGGCGAAAATCGTCAAATTCGGCATCGCCCGCAGAAACGCCAGGTCATAAATGCCGTGGTGCGTCGGCCCGTCCTCCACCATTCCCGCCCGGTCCAGCGCCAGAATCACCGGCAGAGTCTGCCAACAGACGTCATGGTAAATCGGATCGAATGCCCGCTGCATGAACGTCGAATAAATCGCCGCCACCGGATGCATGCCTCCGGCGGCCAGCCCCGCGGCGAACACCACCGCGTGCTCCTCGGCGATCCCCACGTCGAAGAACCGCTCGGGAAACCGTTCCGCAAATCCCGTCAACCCGGTCCCCGACGCCATGGCCGCCGTGATCGCCGTCAGCTCCGGCCGCGTCTCCGCCAGCTCCGCCAGCGTCTCTCCGAATGCCCGCGAAAAGGTCATACGCCCGGTCCCGCGCAGTCCCAGTGCCGGATCGAACGGCGGCACTCCGTGATACCGCTCGGGCGCTTCCGTCGCGGGGGCGTAACCGTGCCCTTTTTCCGTAATCACGTGGACAATCACCGGCCGCCGCGAATCCCGCGCCGCCGCCAGCAGCCGGACCAGATCCGGTATCGAATGCCCGTTCACCGGCCCCAGATAGCGGATGCCGAGTTCCTCAAACAGGCCGCCGGGAAGGAACACGCTCTTCGTCGCCTCCTCGATTTTCTGAACGGAACGGTACAACTCCGGCACCTTGCGCAGCATGGTCTTGGCCAGCGCTTTGAAATGTCCGTAGGCGCGCCCGGAAATAATGCGGTTGAGGTAAGACGGCAGCGCACCGACGTTGTGATCGATCGACATGCGGTTGTCATTGAGCACGATCACCAGCGGCGCGCCGCTCTCTTCCACGCTGTTGAGCCCCTCCAGCGAAATCCCGCAGTTGAGCGAACCGTCCCCCACGATCGCCACCGCGCGGGCATCGTCTCCGCGCCGACGGGCGGCCACCTCCAGCCCGAGCGCGGAGGAAATCGCGGTCCCGGCATGTCCGCCGCCGATCACATCATACTGCGGCGATTCCACACGGGACTGAAAACCGGAGCAGCCGTCCGTCTGGCGCAGTTTCCGAAACAGCTCCCGCCGCCCGGTCAACCATTTATGGGCATAGGCCTGATGCCCGACATCCCAGATCAGGCAATCCTTCGGCGTATTGAACACCAGATGCAGCGCCAGCGTCAGCTCCACCGTTCCGAGACTGGAGGACAGATGTCCGCCGTTCCGGGATACGGTTTCCAGGATCACGCCGCGCAGTTCCGCGGCCAGCCGCTCCAGCTCCGCCGGCGCCAGCCGCCGCAGGTCGGCGGGGGTATTGATACGATTCAGTATTGATTCGTTCTCCAAAATCCGTAATCCCTCATGGGTTTCCCGGGAAAGAGCCGTCGGAGCCGGGTCTTCCCGTTTTCCCGTCTCCATGCACCGGACACCGCCGCCGTTGCGGCGGCACAGAAATTAAGATAACCTCATTCGCTCCGGTTTGCAACCACGGCACGGCACAAAAAACGAAACCACGCCGCGCGACGGTCATGATTTTTGTCCTCCACCATTTGCTTTTCCCCTTGAAAAGGTATACCTTATACAAAACTTTTTTCGGAAGAGCGGCATGCCCCCCGCCGGACCGATGCCTGTCGCCCGGAAGGCGGCACCGGCCGTTCACCCGGCAAAAAACCGTCCCGCACGGAGAGGCGGCGCCATGAGAGTCCCGGATTCGGGACCGCCGCAGTGCTTCCGGCCAAGGGAGAATGCATCTGTGAAAAAAAGTCTGACTCTGATTCTGAAACGTTTGCCGATGCTGCCGACGCTCCTTCTGCTCTGCGGCGGATGCCTGTTCGAACCGTACCGGGAAACCGTCCGTTACGACCTCGGCGTTTCGCCGGTGCCGGAAACCGGGAAAAAACCTTCCGCTGCACTGTCGTTTCGCGAATTTCAGAACTGTTCCGGCTCCGGCACCCGGTTCCGTTACCGCCACACCGACGGAAGGCTTGAAGACGACCCCTACTGCAAATGGATTCTCCCCCCGGAAGAACTGCTGCCGCGCGCCCTGAATCTCATGACCGCCGTCGACGGCGCACCGCGTCCGGCCGCCGCCGCGGACGTTTTGATCCGGGTGTTCGAAGCCGATCTCGGACGGCAGGTCTTCGTTCTGGCCGGGGAATGGCGAATCACTCCGGACGGCAGGCCCACGGTCTTCCACATCGAGGAGCCGTTGACAGGCACCGGCCCCGAAGCCGTGGTGCGCGCGGCATCGGCCGCGACCGCGCAGCTGGGACATCGCATCACCGCAACCGTCCAACCGTAACCGGGCCGCCTCATGTCCTCCAGCCGTCCACTCCTGGAATTATGCGAACAACTCGGCGACGCCGTACTGCGGCTCCGCCACGAATGCGCCGCCACCGCGGAGTTTCTGGCGGAACTGCTGCGGTTGTTCTGGGACGCCGTCCGGCATCCCCGGAGAATCCGCTACCAGACCATCGCCTATTACATGGACAGCTGCGGCAGCGACGCGCTGCCGATTGTGGCCATGCTCGGCACATTGATCGGCGTGATTCTGGCGTTTCAGGCGATCATTCAGCTCGGCCGTTTCGGGGTGGAAAATTACGTGGTCAATCTCGTCGGCACGGTCATCGTCAACGAACTCGCGCCGCTGGTCACGGCAGTGGTGCTGGCGGGCCGGTCGGGCTCCGCCTTCGCCGCCGAACTCGGCACGATGAAAAGCACCGAGGAACTGGACGCCATGATCACCATGGGACTGGACACCGGGCGCTTTCTGGTGCTGCCGAAACTGCTGGCGCTGCTGCTGGTGCTGCCGGGACTGACGATCGTCGCCGACGTCTGCGGCATCGTCGGCGGGATGGCGGTGGTGTGCAGCCAGTTGAATTTTTCCGTGACGGAATATTATTATGCGGCGATTCAGGTCATTCAGCCGATCGACCTGACCCAGGGCCTGCTGAAAAGCCTGTTCTTCGGAATCATCGTCGCCGCGGTCGGCTGCCTCAAGGGACTGGAGGCGGACCGGGATGCCCAGGGGGTGGGACGGTCGGCGACCAGCGCGGTGGTAACCGCCATTTTTCTGATCGTGGTGGCGGACGCGCTGCTGACCGCGCTGTTCGCCGCAATGGAAAACCTTTTAGCCTAACAGAACTGAAACATCATGAACAAAGCCAATAAAGTCAAACTCGGCGCTTTCGTCCTGCTGTCGGCGATCCTGTTGATTTCCGGCTTTCTCGCCGTGGGTGTCACCCGGGTTTTCGCGCCGAAAATCCACGCCATGACCGTCCTGAACACCTCGGTGGAAGGCCTATCCGCCGGCTCTCCGGTCAAATATCTCGGCATGCCGGTGGGCCGGGTCACCCGCATCGCCATGCGCGAAAACGACGGATACATCGCCGTCTATTTCGACCTGCTGCCCTCCGCCCTGGACCGGCTGGAGGCGGGCCAGCCCTTCACCTCGTCCGCGGCGAACCTCGCGGAAATCCTCCAGAAACGCAACCCCTCCTGCTTCATCAACGCCGCCGGACTGATGGGCGGAACCTATCTGGAACTCACCCTGGGCGGCCAGGAACCGCCCGCGCTGCCGCACCTCAAGGACGTACCGGAAAACGTCTTCTACATTCAATCCCGCCCCTCCCACATCGGCAACGCCATCCAGAACATCAGCCGGGTCATCGAGGAACTCAGCAAGGTCAATCTGGTCCAGCTTACCGACAAACTGGACCAGACGCTGGACAGCATGAACGACGTTTTCGGCCGCGGCGAATTGATGACCACGCTCAAACATCTGAACAACATCAGCCGCGACCTGGAGTTTTCCGTCCAGAACCTGCGCAGCGCCCTGTCTCAGGAAAACATCGAAAAAATCAACCGTTCCATCGCCAATATCGAAAGCAGCACCACCGGTATCCGCGAAGCCACCAGCCCGGAGGAAATCGGCGCACTGGTCCGGAACCTGAATGCCTTCCTGACCGATTCCCGCGCATTTCTCGAACACGCCCGGCAGCTCGGCGACCGCCTCGGCGGCGAAGCCGAAACCGCCCGGCGCCGCCTGGAAGCCTCACTGACCCGGCTGGACAACACCTCCCGCCGCCTCACCGGCGCGCTCGACCGGCTGGAGGACCAGCCGAATCAGCTGGTGCGCGGCCGCCAGGAACCGCCGCTGGAGACGGCGCCTGAAAATCGCTGATTTTCGCAAAATCCTGCGGAGAGAGACTTGACGGGACTCCTTCGCTGATGTATTCTTGTTCCCGGAAAACGGCTGATTCTCCTCCGGCGGACGGAAGGCGGAATCCAGCGAAAAAAACATCGCACCGACAACGGCGATTGACCGAAAGGATTACATGATGAAAAAATTCCTGGCGTCCGCGGGACTGGCCGTGCTGCTGCTGGCCGGCTGCTATGCAATCCCGACCATTGAAAACCCGGCCCCGAAGGAGGAAACCGATACCCTGCTCGCCGCCATGGAAAAGGCCTCCAATCCCGGAGGACGCAAAATCAAAACCATGCGGTTGACCTATCGGGGGGAGATTCCGACCAACTCCATGACCATGGACATCATCGTCAGCCTGAAAGTCCCGGACAAAAGCCGCACGGAGCTGCGCATGCCCGGCATGCCGCCCATGATCGAGGTCTTCGACGGCAAACAGGGCTGGACCATCATCGCCGGAATGGGCGCCAAACCGAAAACCGGACGGGAACTCGCCTTCGCCAGACTGCAGGTGAAAATGAACGATCCGGCGAATAAACTGACGGACATCTTTCCCGACATCAAACTGGACCGCAACGCCGTGGACGTCAACGGCGTCTCCTGCCGCCGTCTGGTCTGCGCCTTCGGGCCGGACATCGATCTGCCGCCGGCGGAGTTGTTCGTGGACGCCCAAACCCATCTGCTGCGCCGCGCGGTGCTGATCGCGCCGACGGACATGGGGGATGTGCCCGGCACCACGGACTTCAGCGACTACCGCAATCACGGCGGACTGATGCTGCCGGAGAAGCAAACTTCGAAAATGCTCGGCATGGATCTGACCGCCACGCTGCAGGAATGCAAACTGGACCTCCCCCTGGAGGATCGGTTATTCACTCCCGCCGATGCGGAAAACGACAGCGACCATGATGAAAAGCAGCCGTAAAATCTCCGCGGTCCTGACCGCTTTGCTGATGTTGTTTTCCGCCGCCGCCGCGGAAAACGGCGCGACCGCCGCCCGGGCGCAGCAGGTGCTCGACGAAGTCTGGAGCGCCATCGCCCGGTCGCATTACAATCCGAATTTCGACCGGGATTTCCGGAAAAGCGTTTACGACAAGCATCGCGCCGCCGTGCTCCGCAGCGGCAACGACCGTGAAATCGCCGAAAACATCAACCGTATGGTCGCCGAAATCGGCGACAGCCATATTCAACTGACTCCGCCGTACGGCGAGGCCGGCACCGCCGCGCTGCGGGCGGTCAATACTCCGGTGAAAGGCAACGACGCCGTCGCGGCGGATCCCGGCTTTTCCGTTCTGGACATCGACGGCAAGGTGGTGGTGCATCAGGTTTTCGACGGCTCCGCCGCCGCGGAAAAGGGCGTGCGGCCGGGTGAGGAAGTAGTCGCCATCGACGGCGTCGCCATCCGGCCGGAACAGCCGGTCTTCCCCGGCTGGGCGATGCTGACCCGTTCGCTGCTGCTGCGGGGGGGAGCGGGGAGCAAAGCCCGCGTCACGCTCCGGGCCGACGGCAGAGAACGCACCTTGAAACTGGAGCGCCGCCCGAACAAAGGCTCGTTTTTCCAGGTCGGCGCCCTGCCCCGACTGACGGCGGTGTACCGTTCGCGGCTGCTGCCGGACGACATCCTCTACGTGCAGTTCAATCTGTTCGTTCCGGAAATGGTCAGCCGTTTCCGCAGGGACATCCGTCGCTACCGGGACCGGATGCGCGGTCTCGTCATCGATTTGCGCGGCAATCCCGGCGGCATTCTCATGACCGCCGAATGGATCGCCGCCTGGTGTTGCGCCCGGGAAGTGCCCATGGGCAAACTGATCATCGACGGCACCACGCTGAACCCGCGCTCCGCTCCGCAGCCGCTCGCTTACGACGGGCCGGTGGCGATCCTGATCGACGGAGAATCCTGCAGCACCTCCGAACTCTTCGCCGGTGCCATGCAGGACGCGAAGGCGGCAATCCTCGTGGGCTCAAAAACCCCCGGCTTGTGCCTGCCCTCGGAATTCGTGAAACTGCCCAGCGGATTCCGGCTCCAGACGGTATTCGGCAACAGTCTGCGCTCCGACGGCCGCCAGATCGAGAAGGTCGGCATTTCCCCGGATCTGGCCGTCCCCATGCACGCGGCAGCGCTCCTGAAAGGCCACGACGAAGTTCTGGAACGTGCCGTAAAAGCCCTCCGTCGTTGACATTCTCCTCCATCCGGCGGAGGCGCTGCCTGCGAAACCTCCGCCGGAACGTCAGAAGGCGATGACGCGCCCCTCCCGTACCGCCTGATCCGCGAGGAAGCCGATCCGGTGCCCCGTCACCGAATCCTCGAACAGCGTCCGGGAAACCGATCCCGGTTCCCCCAGAACCAGCGCCGCGAAGTCCGCCGCCAGCCGCTCATCCCCGCCGCCGTGGCCGCCGCGCGCTCCGGAATGGTCATCCGAATCCGTCAGTTCCACCCACTCTTCCCGGAATTCCCGCCCCGGACTCGGATCCATATGGCGGATCCGAAACCGGTTCTCTTCGAAGGTGCCCTCGATTTCCCCGGTTGTGCCGATCAGGTGGATTTTCCGCATCGGGGCACTGGTCCCCCCGATCATCTGATGCGTCGCCAGCGTGCCGTCGGCAAATTCCACCATCACGCTCTGACGGTCCAGCAGGTCGTTGTCCAGCTTCCAGACGCAACGGGAATACGGATTGGCCGGGTCCCGCAGTACGGCCTCCTTTTCCGCCAAAGTGACGCCGGCGCGATGATCCAGGTGCGGCCAGACGTAATACGTCCAGCGGTCCGGATGATCCAGATGCAGCTTGCGCACCGAATAGGGACATTCTTTTTCCAGCGGACAATCCAGCAGACAATGTTCGCCGCTGCCCGCGGGCGCTTTTTCCCGGCGGACATAACTGCGGCTGCCGAAACTGGCCACCCGCGCCGGACGCACGCCGCTCTTCAGCCACGCGATCAGGTCCAG
>CASFXO010000190.1 GCA_949298665.1 uncultured Lentisphaeria bacterium | reverse complement strand
GACGCGGCGCCCGGACCGGGGGTTCCGTCGCCACCGCCGCCGGACGGCGCAGCACCGCCGCCAGTTCCTCCAGCCGCCGCAGCGCGTCGTCATACGCCTCGCGCCGGGTCGGAAATTCCCCGGGGCGCACGCACACCACCAGCCGGATGGTATGACGGACGTTGTCGAAGACGATCATCTCGTCGGTGATCAGCATCGCCGCCGACGGCTCTCCGGGCGGCAGCGCCGGGATGGCGAGCGATTCGAATTCCCGCACCGTCTCGTACCCGATGTAACCGACCGCGCCGCCGAACAACGGCGGCAGCCCCGGCACTTCCGCGGGAACGACCTCCTTCAACAGCGCGCGCAGCGCCGTAAACGCCCCGTCCGGAGCGGGCAGTTCGACGCGCGTTCCGTCGCGTCCGGTCAGGTACGGTTTGCCGTCCTCGACGGTGAACACGCCTCGTGGACGCACTCCTATAAAGGAATACCGTCCGAAACGCTCGCCGCCTTCGACACTCTCCAGCAGAAACACATGTTCGTCCTCCGCGAAACGCGCCAGTACCGACACCGGCGTTTCCAGATCCGCCAGCACCTCCCGGCAGACCGGCACGAGATTGCCGCGCCCGCAGGCATCCTCAAATTCTCTGAAACTCATCTGCGCCTTTTTGATTTTTCCCCCTTATTTGATTAAAAAAAAACGCCGCGCCCGTAATGCCTTTTCCCAGGGCGGGGCGGTCTCAGAATTTTCAACACAAAAAAACGGCGGCAGAAGCAAGATGCGTTTCCACCGCCGGTTTCTTCAGAATCTGACCAACAAACGACAACACTGCCCCGGCGGATTTACCGCCAGAGCCATCGACCGGTGTTGCGATTGTACGTCGAGTATTTCATATTTTTTACAATGCCACGGAAAATTCCCGTTGTCAAGTCCGTTTCTTCAAAATTTTCCTTTTTTTCATGACCGGCCGCGTCCCCCGGAAACCGGATGCCGCGGCCGTTGGATTTATATGGTTTATTGCTTTGGCGACACCTGATAGCTGTACAGCCGGGAACCGTTGGCGAAGTAAATCCGGCCGTCCAGCCAATCCCCGCCGGTGAGGATTTCCACCGGGGATTCCGCGACTTCGATCAGTTCGCCCCGGTCCGGATTCACTTTCACGATGTGCCGGTGAAACAGCACATAGACCTCGTCCCCGTTCCGCACGAACATCCGCGGCCCCTGCTGCCACGCCGCCAGTCCGAACCGGCCGGAATTCCAGCGCCGCACCACCTTGCCCGCCGCCGGGTCGAAGAGGAAAAACTCCTTCTTGTCCGCAATCCCGAGAATTTTGCCGTCCGGCAGCACCGTCAGATCGTGAATCGTCGTCGCCTTCGGAATCCCATCGAATTCCCGGACGATCTTCCGGGATTTCAGGTCGAATTCGAAAAATTTCGCCTGCCGCGCCTTCTGTTCGCCACCGGTTCCGGCCTCCACCGTCGTCCCGCCGAAAATCCGCCCGTCCGGCAGCGGCGCCAGCGCATAGATGCTGTGATCCGGAATCAGGTCCCGGTTGGGAATCACCGTGAACTCGTTCGTTTCCCGGTTCCACAAGGCCAGCCCGCCGCCGGTGTGACCGTATTCCGGCGTGCCGCCCATCAGCACCACCTTGCCGTCCGCCGTGATCTTCAACACATGCGGACGAATCAGTTCCTTGCCGGCATGATTGATGTACCGGGGATTGGTCTTTGCCTGCGTCACGAAGCGGGGAATGCCGTCAAACGGCCTGTCCAGCTGCCAATCCACCAGATAGCCGCCGTTATACGCCCCGACGAAAAGGTGGTTCTTCCACGGCAGCAGGGTATTCCACTGCACCGCGCCGTTCCGGTTGATCATCGTGTCCTGCTGCGGGTCATACACGAAATTGCGCATCGGAAACGACGTCCCGCCGGTAATCAGACCGTTGCCGGTCGCGGCCAGGCTGGAGACATGGGCGCCCTCGGTCGGATATTCCATGCGGAATTCCTTTTTGCTGCCGTCCCGGTCGATGAACCGCGCCACCCGTTCCACCGGGTCGAACCGGCTGATCTTCCAGCCGTCCCGGAAACGGTACTTCTGAAACCCCTGCGAACCGGTGTCGATCCGGCGCAGCGTAAACTGCGGCACGCCGTCTACCGGGCGCATTTCTCCCCGGTGAAACTCATACCATTGCGGTGCCGGTTTGAGACTGCGCACCTTTTCGAGCGCGTCCGCGACATCCCGCTGGTTGTGCGTAGGAGCGACGGCGCCATAGACTTTGCCGTCTTCCGCGCGGAACACCATTGCGCTGCTGCCGTCGGGACGCTGATCCTCGGGCAGGAATTCCACCTTCTTTCCGGAAGCCGGATGGAATCCGACCAGCTGCGCCCGCGTGTTGCCGACGCCGAAATAGAGCCAGCCGGCGTCGTCCGCCGCAATCGTCCGGTGATACTGCGCCCAGTTCTCCCGGCGGAGACTGCCGAAGTCCTTGAAAT
>CASFXO010000189.1 GCA_949298665.1 uncultured Lentisphaeria bacterium | reverse complement strand
CATGTGGCGCTGCTCCTCTTCGCCGCGGTCGTGGCCGTTTATGTGACTTTCGGCGGATTGAAGGGAGTCATGTACGTGGATGCGCTGATGGGATCGGTCATGGTACTGGGGCTGCTGGCGCTGCTGGTGATGAGTTACTGGTTGCTCGGCGGTGTGGTCGAGGCGCACCGGGAACTGACCGCCATGGCGCCGCTGGTGGCGGAGCGGCTGCCGGAAGAGGCGGCCGCGGGACACCTCGGCTGGACGGTGATGCCGCGGTTTCATTCGGTCTGGTGGTGGACGCTGGTGTCGAGTCTGATGCTCGGGGTCGGCATCGGTGCGCTGGCGCAGCCGCAGCTGGCGGTCCGGTTCATGACGGTGCGGAGCAGTCGGGAATTGAACCGGGCGACGCTGATCGGAGCGGTGTTCATTCTGTTCACCGTGGGGTCGGCGTATGTGGTCGGGGCGTTGTCGAACGTGTTTTTCTATCATTCCGACAAGGGAATCGCCGAAGGGGTTTCCGGAAAACTGGCGATCGAGGCGGCGGGAGGCAATCCGGATATGGTCATTCCGCTGTTTATTTCTCAGGCGCTGCCGGAGGTGCTGCTGTATATTTTCGCGCTGACGCTGCTGTCGGCGGCGATGTCGACGTTGAGTTCGCTGTTTCACGTAACCGGAAGTTCCATCGGGCATGACCTTTTCCGCACGCTGGTGCGTGGAGAGTCGGACAGCATATCGATCACCCGGGCGGGGGTGGTGTTCGGGATTCTGATCAGTCTGGTGCTGGGGTTTGTACTGCCACCGGGGATCATTGCGCGGGGGACGGCGATCTTTTTCGGCGTGTGCGCCGCGGCGTTTCTGCCGACTTATGTGGCGGCGCTCTACTGGCGCGGCGCGACGGCGGCCGGAGTATGGGCGAGCATGGGAACCGGCGTGGGTGTGAGCTTGTTCGGGCTCTTTTTCCTGCACCGCAAAGAATCGGCCGCCCTGGGACTCTGCGAATTTCTGACCGGAAAAACCGAATTGATCAGCACCTTCCCCTGGCCGTATGTGGATACGATGATCTACTCCCTGCCGCTGGCGGTACTGGCGCTGATTGTGGTCAGCCGCTGGACGACTCCGCCGCCGGCGCCGCTGCTGGAGGAGTGCTTCCCCGGCGGGAAGAAGAAGGGGACCGTTTCCGGGCAATGAAAAACGCCGGTCCGCGATTTCGTACGGACCGGCGCAATTCGGACGGGATCAGCCGCGCGGTTGCAGGTCGTGCTCCAGACGGCGGACGAGCTTTTCGGCCGCGGTGGCGCGGGCGTCGTCATCGGCGTAGGGAAGCTGCCGCCAGTTCCAGTGAAAGTTGTCTTCCACGCCCCGGGGCACCACGTGCAGATGCGCGTGCATGACCACCTGACCGGCAGCGGCACCGTCGGCCAGATGCAGGTTGTAGGCGTCATAGTCGAGCTCACGCTTCAGGGCGATGCCGATCCGGGAACCGATCCGGAACATCCGGCCCGCGGTGGCTTCCGGAATGGTGGCGGCGCTTTCGTGATGTTCCTTCGGGATGACCAGCACGTGGCCGGGATTGATCGGCGCGATATCCAGAAAGGCGTAGACCAGTTCGTCTTCGTAGATTTTGACCGAGGGAATGGTGCCGGCGATGATCTTGCAGAAGATGCAGTTTTCCATGGTGGCTGATCCTTAGTTTTTGAAAAGTTCGATGATGGACTTCTGGTTGCCGAAGACGGTGAGCTGGTCGCCCTGCTCGAGGATGGTGTCCGGATTCCAGATGCTTTCCGGGCTGCCGCCCGGTTTGCGGATCAGCAGGACCGTGATGTTGTAGCGGTTGCGCAGGTCCAGCTGGCGCAGCGACTGTCCCGCGAGCGCCTCCGGCACCATCACCTCGGCGATGGCGGACCCCTTGAAGGCGAAGAAATCCGAAATGTTGTCCAGCGACAGCCGTCGGGACAGCCGTTCCGCCACGTCCTGTTCCGGTTGAATCACCTCATCGGCCCCCAGACGGTAGAGGATGCGTTCCTGAATCTGATTGCCCGCTTTGGCCAGCACTTTGGCGGCCCCCTCCTGTTTGAGCAGGGTCAGGGCCAGCACCAGATCCTCAAAATGGGAGCTCATGCCGAGAATGATGGCGTCGAACTTCTTGACGTCGAGTTCGCGGATCACTTCCTCGTTGCTGACGTCGGCGACGACGGCCTCGGTGACTTTTTCGCGCAGGTCGTTGACCCGTTCGGGGTTGATGTCGACGACGACGACGTTGTTGCCCGCCCGGCTGAGTTCCACGGCCAGTTTGGCGCCGAACGTGCCGAGGCCGAATACCGCGTAATTGTTTTTGGACATGATGATGCTTCTCCGGAAGTTCAACTGACGATGACCCGTTCCTCGGGGTAGGTCAGCCTGCTTTTATGTTCCCGTCCGAGCAGGAACAGAAAGATGGTGAACAGTCCCACCCGCCCCAGAAACATGTAAAGAATGATGAACAGTTTGGCTGCCGAGGTCAACGGTTCGGGATTGTCCAGTGCCAGTCCCACGGTCCCGAGCGCCGAGGCGGATTCGAAAAACGCCCACTGCATCGTGCAGGGTGTCAGCGATTGGATGACGATCGCCCCGAAGCAGGCCAGCAGAATGTATGTGACGATCAGCGAAAACGCCTTCATGACGTTGGCCGGGGGAATTTCCCGCTTGTATACCAGCACCCGGCGGTTCCCCTTGAATGTATTGTAAATGGCGGCGACCGCCAGCGCGATGGT
>CASFXO010000188.1 GCA_949298665.1 uncultured Lentisphaeria bacterium | reverse complement strand
CATTCTGTCCGCTTCGCGCAAAAGCATCCACCCGGCCAGCAACCTGCAGGTGAAGATCGATCCGCATACCGGTAACATTCAGGCCTGGGCGCAGCTGGAGGTGGTGGCGGAAAATCCGAACTACGACCAGTTGCTGCTGGCCCGGGCCCGGGAACGCTTTCCCGAGGCGCAGATCGGCGACGTGGTGGACTGGGAGGTGACGCCGAGCAATTTCGGACGCATTGCCGCGCAGACCGCCAAGCAGGCGATCATGCAGCAGCTCCGCCAGGCGGAGAAGGCCACCGTACAGGAGGAATTCGCCGACCGGGTCGGGCATATCATCAACGGTACGGTCCGGCGTTTCGAAAACGGCAACACCATCATCGATTTCCAGCGGGCCGAAGGCCTGATGAGCTCCCGCGACAAAATGCACGGCGAGCAGTACATGCCCGGTGACCGGATCAACGCCCTGCTGCAGCGCGTGGACATTTCCGGTTCCGGACCGAGCCTGATTGTCTCGCGGACCTGTCCGGAATTCGTGGCGCGGCTCTTTGAACTGGAGGTGACGGAAATCCGGGACGGCGTGGTGAAGATCATGGGCATCGCCCGCGAAGCCGGCAGCCGGACCAAGATCGCCGTGCAGAGCCAGGATCCCCGGGTCGATCCGGTCGGCGCCTGCGTCGGCATCCGCGGCACCCGGGTGCGCAACATCACCAATGAATTGAACGGCGAACGCATCGACATCGTGCCCTATGACGAGGACATCCGCAAATACGCGATGAACGCCCTGCTTCCCGCGCACGTCCAGTCCGTGGAAGTGCGCGAAGACCGGCACGAACTGGTCGTGCATGTGACCGAGGAACAGTCCAAGCTGACGTTCGGTAAGAAAGCGCAGAACGTCCGGCTGTGTTCCCGGTTGATCGGTTGGAACATCAGCATTCTGACCGAAGGCGGGATTGAGGAAAAGATCAACCGGGCGGCCCTGCAGCTGGCGGAGGAACTGAAGGTCTCCACCGGGACCGCCGACAAGCTGGTGCGCAACGGTTTTGTGACGATTGACGGCGTGCGCGCCGCCGCCGCCGATACCCTGCTGGAAATCGAGGGCATCGACCGTGACGAGGTGGAAGCGGCGCTGGCCCGGTTGGAAAAATGAGGTGTCCGGTGCGGACGATGAACATACAGGAGCATACGGACGGGAGGTGAAGGTGAAGAAACTGAGTGTCAAGAGTATTGCGCGGCAATACCATGTCAAGGAGCAGGTCGTTGTTGATGAATTGGCCGGGCAGGGAGTGACGCCGGACGGCGATGTGATTCCGGAGGATATGGCGGAACTGGTGGAAGCGTATTTTGCGGACCTTTTCGGAGAGGAACCGTCTGCGCCGTCAGCCGGAAAGAATACGAAGGGCGGCAGACCCCGGCCGTCGAAAGATGTTAAAGGCGGCAAGGACGGGGGCAGATCGTCCCGGGAATCCGCCGGCAGAGGGGGAAGGGCCGGGAAGACCGCCGGAGGGGCGGGCGGCGCTGCCGCCGGCAGTTCCGCCCCGGCGGAGTCTTCCGGACGGACCGTCAAGCTGGAAACGCCCATCATCGTCAAAGTGCTTGCCGAGGCGGTCGGGCGCAAGCCGAATGAGGTGATCAGCGATCTGATCAAATTGGGCGAACTGGCCGGCATCAACCAGGCGATCAGTGAGGCGAACGCCCGCAAACTTTGCCGGAATTACGGATTTGAGCTGGAAATCGGCAAGGCGGAGAAAGCGCCCGCCCCGGCAGCTCCGGTCAAGGTGAAACCTCAGGACCCGCCGGAAAAACTGGTGGAACGTCCCCCGGTGGTCACCTTTCTCGGGCACGTCGACCACGGCAAGACCTCGCTCCAGGACGCGGTCCGCAAAACCCATGTCGTAGACCGCGAGGCCGGGCACATTACGCAGCACATCGGGGCGTCCACGGTGAAATTCAAGGGTAAACAGATCACTTTCATCGACACTCCCGGTCATGAAGCGTTTACCAGTATGCGGGCCCGCGGCGCCAATTCCACGGATATCGCCGTGCTGGTGGTTTCCGCGACGGAAGGGTTCAAGGCGCAGACCATCGAGGCGATGAATCATGCGCTGGCGGCGAAGGTGCCGGTCATTGTCGCCATCAACAAGATCGACCTGCCGGACGCCGATCCGGACAAGGTGCTGCTGCACATGCAGCAGAACGGGCTCCACAGCGAAGACTGGGGCGGCAGTGTCGGCACGGTTCGGGTGTCGGCCAAAACCGGGGAAGGACTGGATGCATTGCTGGAACGCATTCTGCTGGAAGCGGAAATGCTGGAGCTTCGCGCCAACCCGAAGAAACCCGCTGAAGGTGTTGTGCTGGAGGCGCAGATCGAACAGGGACTGGGGCCGACGGCGCACGTTCTGGTGCAGAACGGGACTTTGCATGTCGGCGACGCCGCCGTCTGCGGCGAATGCTACGGCAAGGTCCGTTCGTTGATCTCCGATCACGGGGAACGGCTGAAATCGGCGGGGCCGAGCACACCGGTCAAGGTGGTGGGACTTTCCGGGGCGCCGGAAGCGGGCGCGTTTCTCTCCGTCATGGAGTCGGAAAAGGCTGCACGGCAGGAAGTGGAACGCCGGATTGCGGAAAAACGCAGTGCCATGTCCGGCGGCAGCGCGGTCATGACGGCGGAAGATTTGTTCACCAAACTCAACAATGCGTCCCGGGACACCTTGCACATTCTGATCAAATCCGACGTGCGCGGTTCCGGAGAGGCCATTGCTCAATCCCTGGAAAAGCTGCCGTCCGACAAGATCAAGGCCGAGGTGATTCTCAACGCCGTCGGCGCGATTACCGAAAACGACGTGATGCTGGCTGCCGCTGCCCACGGCATTCTGGTGGGATTTCACGTCCGGGTCAACCCCGGCGTCAATGATCTGGCCAAACGCCAGAATGTGGAAATCCGGCTGTACAGCATCATCTATGAACTGCTGGAGGACATCTCCGACGCCCTGGCCGGGAAACTGGCTCCGGAAAAACGCGAAAATCAGATCGGTACGGCCAGGATTCTGCAGATTTTCGAATTGTCCAAAGGACCGAAGATCTGCGGTTGCCGGGTGGACGGCGGTCTGGTCAAGGTCGGCGCCCATGCCCGGGTGCGGCGCGGCGGCGAGCTGATTTACAACGGGTCGATCGCCAGTCTGCGCCGGTTCCAGGACGACGTCAAGGAGGTGAAAGCCGGTCTGGAATGCGGGATCCGGCTCGACAATTTCAATGATTTCGCGGTCGGCGATGAAATTGAAGTGTACGAAATTGAATTGAAGAAAGCCACGCTCTGAGGCCGGACACGGTCCTGAGAGCGGGAGAGGCAGGTGAATCATGGGGACGGTGGATCGTCTGACGCGGGTCAACGAATTGTTGAAGCGGGAGATCGCCGAACTGCTTGAACGGTATCCTTGTCCCGGTGCCGGTCATACGCTGGTGTCGATCACGATGGTCCACAGCAGCGTGGACCTGCGGAACGCGACCGTCTATGTGAGCGTTTTCGGCGGCGGGGATCACGCCGGGGCGGAGGTGTTGCGGCATCTGGGGCGGTTCCGGTCGGAACTGC
>CASFXO010000187.1 GCA_949298665.1 uncultured Lentisphaeria bacterium | reverse complement strand
GCTATTATGTCCTCTGCCGCTGACACGGTTGACATCCGGGTGATCCGTTCCGCCGATCCGGCGGAGATTGCCCGGCTGTACCGACTGGCCGGCTGGTGGGAGGAGGGCTGGGACGGCGATTTCATCGCGCCGATGCTGGCGGGATCCGCCGTGGTGGCGGGAGCTTTCGACGATACCGGGCGTCTGATCGGGTTCGGCCGGGCGGTTTCCGACGGTGCCAGCGATGCTTATATTCAGGATGTGGTGGTGGATCCCGATTTCCGGCGCCGGGGAATTGCCGGTGCGATGGTGCGGCTGCTGCTGCGGGAACTGCGCCGCCGCGGCGTGGACTGGATCGGACTGATCGGGGCGCCGGGCACCCGGAGTCTCTACGAGCGATGCGGTTTTGAGGTCATGCCGGATCATCTGCCCATGCGCTGGACCGGGAGGACGCCGGACCCGGCGGAGGAGGCCGTCGGGCGTAAGGATTGAAAAAACGGACGTACGCCCGTCATTTTCGAGCGGCGAGAAGGGGCGGAATGTCCTGTGGGTGAACGGCGACGAAATCCGGTTGTTCCGCCTGCAGCTGCGGCAAAGTTTCATAGCCCCAGGCGACGGCGAGGGTTTTCATGCCGGCGGCGGCACCGGCGCGGATGTCGCCGACGGTGTCGCCGATCATCACGCACCGGTCAGGATGAAATCCGTGCCGGGCGAGCGCGGTCCGCAGCATGCCGGTTTTCCCGGTTTCTCCGGAGGGCAGCGGTGTATCGATGGTATAGAACTCGACGAACGCATCGCGCAAGTTGAATTTTTCCAGAATTTTCCGCATCGGGCAGAGGCGCTTGTTGGTGGCGATGAACAGCGGGACGGCGGTTTTCCGCAGTTCGGCCAGCATCGGCACCACTCCGGAATAAGGCGCAGTGGCGGGAAAGCCGGAATCGTCGTAGAGTTCCCGGAACACGCGGGCGATTTCGGTAATCAATTCGTCCGGGGCGTCCGGCAGCACCTCACGCACACACTCCGCCAGCGGCGGTCCGATGCGGAAGGCCTGCTGATCGCAGTCAAGGCCCAGCCGGACGAATGTCCGCCGATATGTATCAAGGATGTCGGTGCGGGTATCGCACAGTGTTCCGTCAAAATCAAAGAAAACGGCTTCCATCCGAAAAATTCCTATGTGTTATGTCGTTTCCGGACGAAATCGGTGACGGCGGCGGCCATGAAATCGAGTTTTTCTCCTGTCATGCCGGGATAAACGCCGATCCAGAGCGCGTCGTTCATGATCTTGTCGGTCATCGGCAGCGCACCGACTGTCCGGTAATCCACGCCGGGGCGCAAAGATTCACAGCAGGGATGCCGCAGCAGGTTGCCGGCAAAGAGATTGCGGGTCTGAATCCGCCGCCGCTCCAGCGCCTGTGCCAGTTCGTTGCGGGAGAACGGCGCCTCGTCCCGGCGCAGCAGCAGGAAGCCGAACCACGACGGTTCCGTTTCCGGCGTCGGTCGCGGCAGAACGAAATCGGATGCCAGCGGCGCAAGAAGTTCGTTCAGCCGGTCGTGATTCCGCCGCCGCGCGGCGATGAACCCGGGCAGCTTGTCCAGCTGGGCGCAGCCGATGGCGGCCTGCAGATCGGTGGCCTTCAGGTTATAACCGAAATGGCCGTAAACGTATTTGTGGTCATATCCCTTCGGCAGCGTGCCGAACTGGCGGTCGAAGCGGCAGCCGCAGCTGTTGTCCCGGCCGGGTTCGCACCAGCAGTCGCGTCCCCAGTCGCGGATGGACAGCATGATTTTGTGCAGCTGCGGATCGGATGTGTAGACCGCGCCGCCTTCGCCGGTCGTCAGATGGTGCGGCGGATAGAAGCTGGAAGTGCCGATATCGCCTACGCTGCCGGTGCGCCGTCCCCGCCACAATGAGCCGAGGGCGTCGCAGTTGTCCTCCACCAGCCAGAGGCCGTGCCGGTCGCAGAAGGCCTTGACTCGGCCCAGATCGAACGGATTGCCCAGCGCGTGGGCGATCATGACCGCGCGGGTGCGCGGCGACCATGCCGCCTCCAGCGCATCGCAGTCGATATTGCCGTCGCAGCCGACGTCGACGAAAACGGGAACCGCGCCGTATTGCACGATCGGGGCGACGGTGGTGGGAAACGCGGCGGCGACGGTGATGACTTCGTCGCCTCTTTTCACCCGCTTTTCGCCGAGCGTGGGGGAGGTCAGCGCCGAAAACGCCAGCAGATTGGCCGACGATCCGGAATTGACCATCAGCGCGAAACGCACCCCCAGAAATTCCGCCAGTCGGCGTTCGAATTCCCGGGATCGGTCGCCCCAGGTCAGCCAGAAATCCAGCGCGGCGCCGGTCAGCGCGGTGACCTCCTCCGCGTCGAAAACCCGTCCGGCATAGGGAATGCGGCTCTCGTCCGGGATGAACGGGGTTCCGGCGTCGGCACCGTGGCGCAGCCGGCAGTAAAGCGCGACTTTTTCCATGATTTCGGCGCGCAGCTGTTCTAACGAGTCCATAGCAAATCCTTTTCCGTCGCCGCGGCGACATAGGCTTCCAGATCTTCCCGGGTCCGCATCGCGCCCTGTTCGTAAAAGGCACGGTACCAGTCCGCCGTCCGTTTCAGGGCTTCCTCCAGATTCCAGACCGGCCGCCAGCCGAGCCGCCGCCGGGCGCGGCGGCAGTCGAGCCGGAGCAGACCGGCTTCGTGGGGACCGGACGGAGCGTCGGCGCATTCGAACCGGACCGCGGGCCAGGCTGCGGCGAGTT
>CASFXO010000186.1 GCA_949298665.1 uncultured Lentisphaeria bacterium | reverse complement strand
CAGTCCCTCCGCTCCATTGAATTGCAGCACTACCGGCGTCCAGCGGTCGGCAGGCATTTCGCTGCCGTCGGCGTCGCCGCGCAGGACCGGCAGTTTGACGCCTTCATTGGTGGCGGCGATGATGATGCTGTTGAATCCGGCGCTCGGGCGCAGCTCGAATGCAAGCGCCTTGTCGCTCAGGTCGATCGGTTTTTTCAGTTGAAACGAAACGGCGGCACGGCTGCTGCCGCTGCCCGGGGTGGAAAGCGTCTTGGAGACGTTGAGCGATCCGTCCGGGCTTTCCTGGACTTCGCACCCCCGGTCGACGCCCCGCCGCGCGGTGCCGCCGAGCGCTTCCATCAGATCCGCGCCGGATGCCGCGCCGAACAGCATCCCGGCTGCGAACAGCCATGTCATGATCTTTCTCATCGCCGTTTTCCTCCGTATGTTTGGTGTAGGATCATCAGGGATCATTGATTTTCGCCTTTACCCCATGGGGGTTCCAACAGTTCACCGGGCAGGTAAATCCGTTCCGGCAGCCGTCCCGGCTCCATGATCCGGGCATGGCATTCCTCCAGCGCCCGGGCGCCGACGATACGCCAGTCGACGGAAATCGTCGGAAACACCGGAAAATCCGGATGCAGCAGCCGCTTGCCGTCCAGTCCGAGAACGACGCATTCCTTTTCCAGCGTTCTTCCCGTCGCCGTCCGGAAGGCCTGCGCACAGTCGAAAAGCAGATTGTCGGAGGCGAACCAGCCTCCCCCACCTCTGGGAAAGGCCTGCTGCCAGAGTTCCGGATTGTTTCTCGCCGCCTCCCGCAGTTCGGGAAAATCCAGCGGTTCGCAGCGGCCTCCGGCATGCCGCCAGGCGGCGGCGAAGATTTCAAAGCGCCGCCGGTAGGTGCCCGTCGGCACCATGACCGCCCGTACCGTTTTCAAATTGTGTCTTCGGAAAAAGGCCGCGGCATGTTGCGCGGCGACGAAGGGATCGATGTCCACGGTCGAAATCCGTCCCAGGTCCGAATTGTCCATCATCACGCCGACGCAGGGCCGGTGCCGGGGCAGCATTCCGGCGCTGGCGTCCAGTTCGCACAGCAGGATTACGCCGGCGCAGCCTTCGCTCAGACGCTCCAGCAGTTCCCGGTCCAGGCAGCCCGGCGGCAGCTGGCACAGCTGCAACTCCACTTGCCGCCGCGCCGCCTCCTCCCGGATGCCGCACAGCACGGTCGGGTACAGTCCGACCGTGTCGCTGCGGATGGTGAAAACCGCCACCACCGGATTTCCGTTGCGGGCGGGCGCGGCGGAGGTGGCGACGAAGATTCCGCTGCGCGGGTGTTTCCGCAGCAGTCCGCGGCGGCAGAGCGCGTCGATGCCGCTCAATACGGTGCCGTAGGAGAGGTGGAATTGTCGCTGCAGATCGCGCAGCGAGGGGATCCGGCTGCCGCCGGGAAAGCGGCCGCAGACGATCTGTTCTTCCAGATAAGCGGTCAGACGCTCTGATTTTCGTCCGGTCTTCGGCATGGCGATCCTTTTTCTGGGAAATCTTTCTTTATTAATTTTATATCAAAATCGATCAGATGTCAAGGGGAAAATCAGGATTGATGACCAAAAATACCAGCAGACGTCATCCATTTTCGCGGATTTTTATTGATCTTTTTAAGGAAATGATCGATCAGTTATGATCAGATGGAGTCCGGGACGGCTCGTGCGTCCCGTTGCCGCTTCCTCCGGAACCGGGTGAATCATGGGAGAAAAGCACAAAAATACCATTAATAGCAAAAGACTACTCTTTACCGAACCTGCTTTCCCGGTTCTATTATAAGAAGTCGCTCCTGTTTTTTTCAAAATCAAGAACACACCAGAAAGAGGGAAAAATGGTCAAGATCGCATTCATGGGGGCCGGCAGCACCGTATTCGCCAAAAACATTCTCGGAGACTGCATGTGCCGGGAAGCCCTGAAAGACGCCCACTTCGCGCTGTACGACATCGACCCCCAGCGGCTCCGGGAGTCGGAAACGATGTTGAATGTGTTGAACCGGAACATCAACGACGGTCGCGCGACCATTACCGCTCATTGCGGCGTCCGGTCCCGCAGGGCGGCGCTGCGCGGTGCGAATTTCGTGGTCAACGCCATCCAGGTGGGCGGCTATGAACCGGCGACGGTCACCGACTTCGAAATTCCGAAGAAATACGGTCTGCGCCAGACCATCGCCGACACGCTGGGCATCGGCGGCATTTTCCGGGGGCTGCGGACGATTCCGGTGATGCTGGACTTCGCCCGGGACATGGAAGCGGTCTGTCCCGACGCGTGGCTGCTCAATTATACCAATCCTATGGCGATTCTGACGGGAGCGATGCTGCGCGCGACGCCGATCCGCACCGTCGGGTTGTGTCATTCCGTCCAAGTCGTCGGCCGGGCGCTGCTGGACGCCGCCGGTGTCTGGAACGAAGCCGAACACGAGGGGAAAATCCGGACCCGGGTCGCCGGAATCAACCATATGGCCTGGCTGCTCGACATCCGCGACGAAAACGGGAAGGACCTCTATCCGGAGTTGAAGAAAAAAGCGTTCAAGCGGC
>CASFXO010000185.1 GCA_949298665.1 uncultured Lentisphaeria bacterium | reverse complement strand
CCCCCTATGACATGAACTTCAACAAACGCTCCATCGCACAGTCGATGATGCTCGCGGTCGACCCGTCGGAAAAATTCCTGTCGACTCCGGCCAACGACGGCGGTGTGCGGTTCAATCAGAGTTTTCCGACCACCCCCGAGGAGGCGCTCAACAATCCGCGCTACCACAACGGCAGGAAAATCTCCTGCAGTTTCGGCCCCTCGCCGATGCGGCCGTTCTACAGTTATTTTTCCGTCAACCTGAAAGGCGCCTATTCGAACAAGATCACGGATTACGTGCGCAGCTTCTGCTTCCTGAATCTCGGCAACGAAAAAGTGCCGGCGGCCATCATCATCTTCGACGACATGACCACCGCCCGGGCCGAATTCAAGAAATACTGGCAGCTCAACACCCTCAATCCGCCGGAAACCACCCCGGAAGGAGCGGTGCTGCACAACTCCACCCTCGGACTGGTGGGCAAGGTCCACGTCAACATGCTTCTGCCCCGTCCCGCCGACCGGAAACTGGAAGTGCTGAGCGGCGCCGACGCCAACAGCGTCTTCGGCATGAAATTCACGCCGCCGTATTCCGCGCCGGAAGCAGACGGCACCCGGCTGATGTTCTCGCCGCTCAAACCGGCGCAGAACGACGTCTTTCTTACTGTTCTCCAGACGGTGGATGGAGATTCTCAGCCGTTCCCGGTGGAATACGCGGAGGCCGACGGCATTTATACCGTCACGCTCGCCGACCGGGTCGTGACGCTGGTGAAAGGCACGGCGCTGCGGGAAAAAGCCTTCGGCGTCGTCGCACCGGCCGGCAAAGACCAGTACCAGATCCTGCTGACCGGACTCAAGCCCGGCGACTGGCACATCACCGCGCCCGACAGCAAAGCCCTGTACAATGCCCGGGTGGAAGCCGGAAAGAACACCCTCTTCTTCGTCGCCGCACCGGGCCGTTACACCGTCGCCCCGGGAACCGCCCCGGGCGCGCCCGCGCTGACCGAGGATCCCGCTTTCATGCCGCCGGAAACCGGCGCCATTCCCGAAAACGCCGTGATGGTGAACGGCAAAGTCATCCCCGGCGCCATCAAACGTTCTTCCGCCGGTCCGCTGGTTCCCGCCGAAGCCGTCTTCCGCGCACTGGGCGCGGAAACGAAGAGCGCGGACGGCATGCTGACCGTTGACCTGAAAGGCCGCAAGGCGATCTTCAGCAACTACAGCGCCGATTTCACCATCGACGGCATCAACTTCTCCATGCGGAGCCGGGCGGAACGGGTCGACGGCATCTGGTATCTGCCCGCTCACGTCGTCGCCGCCCTGAGCCATTCCCAGCTGGTCAGCGACACCATCAACAACAGCGTGGCCTTCCTGCCGGCGCCGCATCGCCGGAATCAGCCGGTCCTGTGGGCGGAGTCGAACAAAAACGCCGATCAGGATGAGATCTTTGAAATGCTCTCGTCGCGGTCCGGGAAAAGCACCTACTGGGCGGGAAGCGGCAAGGACACCTGGTTCAAGCTGGTGTTGAACCGGCCGATGAAGCTCAAGGGCATCGGCATCCGGTGGCTCTCGGGCTCGAGCCGTGTGGCGAAGTTCTCGCTGGAATGCTCCCCCGACGGACGGGACTGGCACACCGTGTACAAGGGACAGAGCTCCGGCAAAACCGAGCAGATGGAAACCTACACCTTCCCGCCGGAAACCGTCCGCCAGATCCGGTTCAACGGCTACGGCAACAATCAGAACGACTGGAATTCGATCTGCGACTTCAAACTGATCGAAGAATGACGCCGCGGGCGGCGACACCGGCAGGTGTCGCCGCCTGCAATTTTGCTTTTTACAAAAAAAAGCCGCGGGCCGGAATTT
>CASFXO010000184.1 GCA_949298665.1 uncultured Lentisphaeria bacterium | reverse complement strand
GGATATCGACTGCTGTCGCCGGGTCCGGATCAGCGACTGTGATCTGGAAGCGGGCGACGACTGTATCGCGTTGAAAAGCGATACCTTCCGGCTCGGCCGCCCTGCCGCCTGCGAAGACGTCGTGGTAACCGATTGCGTGCTGTCAAGCGCCACCTGTGCGGTTCGTATCGGCTACGAAGGAGACGGACCGATCCGCGACTGTGTCTTCAGCAACCTGGCCATTCGTGATACCCGGCACGGGATCGATCTGGTTTCGATTCTCCCGGTGGTGCATTTCACCCGGATCGACTCGGGCGCGGTCATCGAACGGATACTCTTCAGCAACATCGTCATGCGCAACGTGGGACAGGCGATCTTCATCTGGGCCGGCAATGAAGCGCCGCGAACCGGATACCGTGCCCACATCAGCGATCTCATGTTCCGCAATATCGTCGCCGACTGCGTAGCCACCAGTTACATCGGCAGCCGGGACGACTGCGCCATCCGGAATCTTTCCTTGAGCGACATCGTGCTGCAGCTGCGCTCCGCCGCACCGGAAATACCGCCGGACGCGGACTGCCGCGCCGTCCCGTCCCACTGGGGCGGCAACTGGAAATCCGGCGTGCTGGCGCTGCGCCGGATCGACGGAATTTGCCTCAACAATATACGTTTGTCGCAGGAGTGCGGCCCGCATCCGGTCCTGCACTGGACGGCGACCGAAAACCTCTCCATCGACGGCACGCCGCAACCGGGAAACGGCCCGGAACCATGAGGGGCCGTCCGTTCATGGCGCAATTCCGAAAGACGTTTTTCATGTATTGGGGATCCCATTCATACCATCAAACCAGGAGTGATCATGCCGATTCAACCGCTGTGGCCGCCGTGGCCGGGCACGATGTCCGGCCGGGAACGATTCCGTCGCCAGATGCATTTTCAGAGCTTCGACCGCACGTTTCACATGGAGTTCGGGTACTGGGATGAAAATTTCACCCAGTGGCCCCTCTTCGTCGAAAACGGCATTCATAACAATGAGGAGGCAGATCGTTTCTTCAATTTCGACCGGATCGCCACGATCACGCCCAACGCCTGGATGCAGCCCGCCTTTGAGGTGAAAGTCATCGAACGACGCGGCGACGTGAACATCATCACCAACCGGGACGGTCTGCTGGCCGAGGTTCCGGCCGACGGGCACGACACCATTCCGCATTTTCTCAAGTCGAGCATCACCACCCCCGACGACTGGAAACGCTGCAAGGAGGAACGCTTCCGGCGGGACGATCCCGCGCGGCTGCCGGATCTGGCCGCGCTCCGGGCGGCGCATCCGGCTGATCGCGACTACCCGCTCGGCGTCGGCTGCGGCTCGATGATCGGCAAAATCCGCGACATGCTGACCTTCGAAGGACTTGCCTACGCGGTTTACGATTATCCCGACATGGTCGAGGACATGGTCGAAACCTGCTGCGTGCTGGTGGAGGATTTTCTGGACCGGATCCTGCCCCATTTCGATTTCGACTTCGCCACCGGCTGGGAGGATATCTGTTTCAAGAACGGTCCGATCGTCTCCGTCGATTTCTTCCGCAGCGTGGTCATGCCGCGCTACCGGCGCATCCGCCGCAAACTCGATGCTTACGGCATCGATCTCTGGTACACCGACTGCGACGGCGACGTGCGCCCGCTGCTGCCGTATTTTCTGGAAGGCGGCATCAACTGCCTGTTCCCCTTCGAAGTCATGGGCTGCGCCCACCCCGGCGAACTGCTCGACCGGTATCCGGGGATATTGCGGATCATGGGCGGCGTGGACAAGATTCAGCTCGGTTCCGGCCGCGAAGCCATCCGGCGCTATCTGGAAACCCTCGTACCCTATGTCGAACGCGGCGGCTTCATTCCGTTCTGCGACCACCGCTGTCCGCCGAACGTGCCGCCGGAGGATTACCTCTATTATCTCGAATTGAAGCAGAAAATGTTCGGATTGAAGTAACCGTCTCCAGTCCGGAATCAGCATCCGGGTCCCTCCCGAATCGACCGCAGGAGCTGCCCCGCCGCGTCCCGGCTCAGCGGCGGAGCAGCCGGGTCGAAATCCCCGCGGGCAGTTCCCGGCCGCCCGCTTCGGGGATGCTCATTTCGCAGGAGGTCAGCTCCCCCGCCCCGCCGAAAACCTGCCGCAGCAGCCGCTCCAGCACCAGCGGCGTGAATCCCGGAGAATGACAGCTGAGCTCCACACAATACGGTCGGGCCGGATCGATCAGTTCCCGGCACAACTGCAAAAGCGCCGGAAGATCGGTTTCGATCTTCCAGACCTGACCGCTGCTGCCGCGCCCGAACGTCGGCGGATCCAGGGCGATCAGCTGATACCGGTTGCCGCGGCGGACCTCCCGCCGACAGAATTTCATGACATCATCCACACTCCACCGGATGCGGTCGGGCACGTCCGCGTTCATGGTCTGATTCTGCCGTCCCCACTCCACCATGCCCCGCGCGGCGTCGAGGTGGCAGACCGCCGCCCCGCCCCGCGCCATCGCCATGGACCCCACACCGGAATAGGCAAATAAATTCAGCGCCGGAGTTCCCGGTCCGAATTCCCGCAGCAACTCTTCAAAAAAACGCCAGTTCCGGAACTGCTCCGCGAAAAACCCCAGATGTCCGAAACCGGTCGGCTTCACCAGCAGTCGGAAGCCGCCCCACGCCACCGTCCACGACTCCGGTACCGGACGCCGCCATTCCCAATGCCCCCCACCGGTACTGTTGCGATGAAAAACCCCGTCCGCGGCCCCCCATTCCGCCGCCGGCAGCGACGGTGCCCAGAAAGCGTTGAGCGCGGGGCGGATCAACCGCCACGGACCGACCTGTTCCAATTTACTCAAACGGCCGCTGTCCAGCAGCCGGTACTCCGTTGTATCCACGTTCCCGTCCTGTTTTGTTCCGATGCGACGCGCCGGAGGGCGTGCCGGATCAAGCCTGATAAACGATTTCCCCGTTGCGCACCGTCATCAGCGGCCGGTTGGTGTGACATTCGAAAATCGCCAGATCCGCCCGCTTGTTCGGCAGCAGCGTACCGCGGTCGAAGAGCCCCAGCGACTCCGCCGGATTGCGCGTGACCGCCGCCGCCGCCTGAATTTCCGGCAGGTGCCCGCAGCTCATCAAACTGTGCCAGCCGGAATCCAGCATGGTCGTCGTGCCCGCCAGCGTCCGCTGGGCGGTCTGGGAAAAACCGTTTTCCACCCGGATGGACGACGGCCCGATCCGGTATTCCCCGTTGGGCATGCCCGCCGCCATCGTGCAGTCGCTGATCCCGACGATCTGATTGGCCGGTTTGCAGCGGCAGGCCAGATCCACCATGCGTGGATGGACGTGCCGTCCGTCGATGATCATTTCCACCGTCACCCGGTTGTCGGTCAGTGCGATGTTGGACAAACTCATATCCCGCTGATGCATCGGCGGCATCCCGTTGAACAGATGGGTACAGTGACTCGCCCCGGCGTCGATCGCGCGCAGCGTTTCGATATCGTCCGCGACGCTGTGCCCCATGGACGGCTTCACCTCGGATTCCACCAGAAACTCCACCAGATCCACCGCCCCCTCCAGTTCCGGCGCAAAAGTCATCAGCTTGACCTTGCCGCCACCCGCCGCCAGCAGTTCGCGGGCGTACCCCAGATCGATCGGCAGAATGGCACTGGCTTCCTGCGCGCCGCGTTTGAGCGGATTGATGAACGGCCCCTCCAGATTGATGCCCGCCGCAATCGCCCCGCCCAGCGGCTGCTCCATCAGTTCGGAGAGCTCCCGGAGATTTTCCAGCATCACCTCCGGCCGGTCGGCCACCACGGTGGGGACGAACGTCGTCACCCCGCGCTCCGCCAGAAGCCGGCTCATGTCCTCCAACCGCCGGGGCGACTGCCGGACCGAGGAGCAGTCAAAGCCCCCCGCACCGTGAATGTGCGTATCGATGAACCCCGGCGTCAGATAAGCGTTCGAAAATTCATGCACCTCCACCTCCGGCTCCCGGGAAAAACCGGAAATGCCGCCGACCGCCAGAATGCGTTCGTTTTCGCACAACACCGCCGCATGGTCGATACGCTTTTCCGGGGTCAGAAGATAATCCACCACATACAGCCGCCGAATCCGTTTCATCCTTCCGCCGTCCTTTCCGCGTTCCGGCACCGCCACCGGCGCTGGCGCGCCGCCTCGTACAGCAAAATGGTCGTCGCAGTCGCCACATTCAGCGAGTCGATCTTCCCCAGCATCGGGATGCGCACCGGCAGGTCGGAATGCTCCATCCACAGCTCGGTCAGCCCGCACTGCTCGGTCCCCACCACAATCGCCACCGGCCCGGTCATGTCCACTTCCGTGTAAATCTGTCTGGCATGCGGCGTCGCGGCCAGAATCCGGATCCCGTTCTCCCGCAGCCAGTCGAACGCCTCCGGCCCGGACGCCTCCGCCAGCGGCACAGAAAACAACGCCCCGGTACTGGCCCGGATCACATTTGGATTGTAAATATCCGTGCATTTGTCGCAGATGATCAGCCCGTCCACCCCGGCGGCATCCGCACTGCGCAGAATCGAGCCGAGATTACCCGGCTTCTCCACCGCCTCCGCCACCAGGTACAGCCCGTCCGGATACCGGGGAATCGCCGCCAGCGTATGCCGTTTCATCCGGGCGACGGCGATCAGGCCTTCGGGGCGGTCGCGGTAAGCCATCTTCACCAGCAGATGGGTGGCGACCTCCATCACCCGCACGCCCGCGGCCGCCAGCGACTCCAGCAACGCATATTCGTTTTCCCCCAGAAACAGTTCCGGCGCAAAGAAGCATTCCACCAGCTCCAGCCCGTATTCCCGCGCCCGGGTCAGCTCGCGATACCCTTCCAGCACCGTCAACTGTTCCCGCTCGCGGTCCCGGCGGTCCCGGAGCCGGATCACGTGCTTGACGGCCTCGTTCCGGGCGCTGGTGATTTTCAAAAATTCCATGATTTCATTCCGCTCCGCGCCCTGTCCCGGCGGTCCGGTTTTCCCGGCGGAGAAAAAAGCGCTGTTCTTTTTTCATAAAATACTTCCCGCGCCGCATTTTTGCAAGGAGGTTCTTGCGCAATCGGCGGAACGGGACTATATTTAGCCGGGAATTTCAGGGAAACGGACGGAACGCATGAAGATATCTTTTGCCATTTTCAAATATTTTCCGCACGGCGGACTGCAGCTGGACTTCCGGAGAATCGTCACCGAATGCGTGAACCGCGGCCACGAAGTCGTGATTTACGCCGGTTCCTGGGAGGGGCCGGAAATCCCCGGCACCACGTTGCGCCGGGTTCCGGTGCGCGGCTGGACCAACCACGCCCGGGCGAAGAGTTTCGAACGCCGTCTGCCGGCCATGCGCGGGGACGACGCGGACGCCGTGCTGGTCGGCTTCAATCGCATGGCGGGGCTGGACGTCTATTTCGCCGCCGACAACTGCTTCGCGCTGGAATCCGCCGCGAAAGCCGGGTGGCGGCGCTGGTTCACCCGCCGCTACCGGGTGTACGAAGCGATGGAACGGGCGGTCTTCGCCGAACCGTCCCGGACGATGATCATGCATCTCACCGAACGCCAGAAGGAAGATTTCCGCGCCTGCTACGGGACGCCGGAAAAACGCTTCCGCCGTCTGCCCCCCGAAATCGACCCGAACCGCGTCCGCCCCGCCTCCGAAGCGGAGGCCGCCACCATCCGCGCCGAAACCCGGCTCGAATTCCGGCTGCATCCCAACGACCGGCTGCTGCTGCAGGTCTGTTCGGGCTTCGCCACCAAAGGCGTGGACCGGACGCTGCAGGCGCTGGCCGCGCTGCCGGAGGCCCTGCGCCGCCGCACGCAGCTGCTGGTCGTCGGCCGCGAAACCTCCCGGCGCTTTCAGCGGCTGGCGCAACGCCTGAACATCGCCGACCGGGTGATTTTTCCCGGTCCCCGCGACGATATCGGCCACCTGCTGCTCGGCGCGGACCTGATGGTCCATCCCGCCCGCAAGGAGGCCACCGGAACGGTGCTGGCCGAGGCGGTCGCCGCCGGACTGCCGGTCATCTGCAGCGGCAATTGCGGCTATGCGCACCTGGTCCGGGAGGCCGGCGGCGTGGTGCTGGACGAACCGTTCGACGCCCGGCAGCTGCACCGCGAACTGCTGGGGGTGCTGGAACATTCGCAACAACTCCGGGCCATGCAGGCGACGGCGCAGCAGCATGCGCGCAAGGTGCGGTTCCGGGGCCGGGCCGCCACCGCGGCCAACATCATCGAGGGTTGTGCCCGATGAACGAATGCTTTCTGGACGAAACTTTCCGGCGGGTCTGGCACGGCCGGCATCCGTTCGACGCGGTCAGCGCCATCGAAGGGGCGGTCTTCCGCAACGTCAAAACCCGGAAAACCTTCCGGTTCGAATTGGAAAACCGCGCCTATTTCGCCAAGGTCCACCGCGGCGTCGGCTGGCGGGAAATCTTCAAAAACCTGTTCCAGCTGAAGCTCCCCGTCCTCGGCGCCGCCAACGAATACCGTGCGCTGCGCAAACTCGAAGCCCTCGGCGTCGACACCATGACCCCCTGCGCCTACGGCTCCTACGGCTGGAATCCGGCCGCACTGCGGTCGTTTCTGGTTACCGCCGAACTGGCGGACACCGTCAGCCTGGAAGATTACTGCCGGGACTGGGCGCTGCATCCCCCTGCCTTCCGGGAAAAAGCGGCACTGATCGCCCGGGTCGGCGCAATGGCCGGAACCATGCACCGCAACGGTCTCAACCACCGCGACTGCTACATCTGCCACTTCCTGCTGGAGCGCGCCACCGCCGGAACGGACGCACCCCGACTGCATGTGATCGACCTGCATCGTGCCCAGCTGCGGCGCCGGACCCCTTACCGTTACGCGGTCAAGGACACGGCCGGGCTCTGGTTTTCCGCCATGGACGCGGGTCTGACGCAGCATGACCGGCTGCGCTTCATCCGCGCCTATTCCGGAAAACCCCTGCGCGACGCGTGGCGCGACAACCGCCGCTTCTGGTGCGACGTGGACCGCACCGCCCGGAAACTGTACCGCAAAGTGCACGGCCGGGCCCCGTCCTGCTGACTGCGGAAAAGCGTATCGGCCTTTCCCCGCCGCCCCGTTCCGGAAAATTTTCCCGCGTCCATTTTCACCTGTTTCGCCCCCATCCAGAACCACCCGAATCAACTCCATGAACGGGTGGACGATAGACACATAAACTCAACCAATTCAACCACTTCAGCATAAAAAAAACGTCTTTTTTTTCCTTGATTCTCTTGCTTTCCCGATGCAATTGGTCTATAATTTCATCAGACATTCGAAAATATTCAACCACTTTTTTTGCGGAGAGTCGTCGTCCATCATGCGTCCAGCCGGAAAAGCCGCCTGCACCAAGCTGACCAACCACCTCGAATCCCTGATCGCCGCCAACGTCTATACGCCGGGCGACAAACTGCCGACGCGCCGGGAACTGGCGGCGCAATTCGGCCTGACCTCCTACGCCGTCCAGCAGGGCTTTGAACACCTGGCCGCCAAGGGACTGGTGGTGCTGAAGCACGGCTCCGGCGTCTATGTCGCCACCCGCCGCCGCAACGAAAGCCGGACCGGCTGGAAAATTCAGGTTTTCCTGTGCATCCTCAATTTCAAGGAGGGCAGTTACCTTTTCCATGCGCTGCAGGGACTGCAGGAAGAGGCACTGCGCCATCAGGTCACGCTGATTCTGCGGCAGCGGAACTATTATGGGCACCACCTGGAACATGCTTCCGTCCGGAGTGAACTGGACCCGGGCGCGCAGGGGGTGATCTTTCTGGGGGAATACGATTACTGCCGCCTGGACCTGCCGCTGCCGATCCCCTGCTGCGGACTGGAAATGGAGGAGTGTTACGGCGGCAACCTGTCGCCGATCACGCTGGATCCCTGGGAAACCGCGCGCCTCGCCACGGAATTTTTCCAGCGGCGGAAAGTCCGGCATGTCCGGGTGCATCAACTGCGGGGGGGTGTGGTGTTCGCTTCGCGCGGCGCCTGTTTCCAACGCTTCTGGGAACCCTTCGGCACCAGCGAAATCCGGGAGTTTCAGACGCCGAAATCCGCAAATGCTCCGGATCCGCTCCCGGATGATCCGCAGATCGGACACTTTTTCACCAGCGGCAGCTGGTGCGAACTCAAACTGAAAGAGTGGAAAGCCCGTTACGGATCCGCCGCCACCGAACGACTCGGCATTCTCAGCGTGGACGGCAAATCCCTGCTGGCGCCGGGATACGAACCGGTCTCCACCATCGCCATCGACTGGAAAAACGCCGGTCGCGTCGCCTTTCAGGAAATCCTCCGACGCCTGGAATACCCCGGCGCCGAAGCCCGCAGAACTCTCCTGATCCCCAAGCTTCATGAAATTCCCGGATAACTCAAAGCGAAGGAATCCATCGCCATGAAACACCTCCTGTTCCCGTTACTGCTTCTCCCCGCCGTCCTGCCCGCGACGGACACCTCCCGCATCGTGCCGGAAAGCGTCCGGACGCTGCGGCCGCAAACGCTGCTGCAAAAACTCCTGCCGGACGGCCGCACCTTGACGCTGGAAGCGCTCGGCCGCCCGCTTCCGGGCAAGGCTTCACCGGTGGAATTCGTCTCCGTCATGCCGGACGGCGAAAAGATCGCCTGGGCGGTCTCCCGCGCCACGCTGGAACATTTTCTCCTCGGCTACAGTGAAAAAGGCGGCCTGCACCGGCTGGATCTGACCGAATATTTCGGTCCTCACAGCTACAAGCCGACCATTGCCTTTCACCGCGACAGCATCTACATTCTGGCGGGCAACCGCGGCCCCGCGCTGATCCGTTACCACATCCCGACCCGCACGGCGAAAGTCCTCCGGAAATACGACATCCCCTATTATTACCTCGGATTCGCCCGGGATGCCGGAGGGCGGATTTACTGGTCCACCTACCCGGAAACCGAGGTCATCGGCGTCGATCCGGAAACGGACCGGGTCTTTTCGCTCGGCCGTATGACGGAGGACCCCGACCAGAGTTACGCGCTCCTGCCCGCCGCCGACGACGACGGAACCCTGTACGTTCCCGTCGGCATGAAACGGCCGGAATTGTACGCCTGCAACCTGAAAACCGGCGCCCGCAAACAGATTCTCAAACCGGAGGAGAGCCGGCTGCTGACGGAAAAACGCCGCGCCATCATCCGGGTCCTGCTCCGCGACGGCCAGGTGTACGCCGATCTGGCGGGCCGGGTCATGCGCTGCACGCCGGACGGACTGGTCCCGGCGCCCGACGTCCGTTTCGTCAGCGATGTTGCCCCGGACAACGCGCGGCAGCCCTCCTGCGACTTCGGCGACGGCCGGACCGCCGTCCGCTTCACCGAGAACGGGCTGGTCGTCGCCCGGGACGGCCGGGAGGAATTGATTCCCGTTGCCGGACTGCCGGTGGTCGGCCATGAACTCTATGCGCTCGGCGCGGTGCGCAACGGCGTGCTGTTCGGCAGCGGCATCTTCCCCGCCAACACCTTCGGACTGGACTTGAACACCTTGCAGGCCAGAGACTACGGGATGATTTCCGGCGGCGGCGTGCAGAACTACGATCTGGCCGCCGCGCCGCAGGGCGTGCTGCTGGCCAGCTACGTCGGCGGATACCTCGACCTGCTCGATCCCGCCTCCCCGGTGCGGAAAGGCGTCAATCCACGCCGCCTCGGGGATATGAAACAGTGGCAGCAGGAACGCCCGTTCCGGCTGACCCCCGGTGAGCCGGGAATTTTCTACACCGGCACCATGCCGGCCAAAAACCTCCACGGCGGAGCCATCGTCCGAATCGATCTCAACTCCGGCTGGGTTCATGCCTGGCGCAACCTCATTCCCGACCAGTCCATCATGGAAGTCATCCCC
>CASFXO010000183.1 GCA_949298665.1 uncultured Lentisphaeria bacterium | reverse complement strand
CCCGTCACCGTCGAACCAATGAATTTCGCCTGTGGCGGTGCCTACTGCGAATTTCGCTTTTTCCGGACCGTTGACCGGGACGATGGCAATCGGACGGGCGCCGACGTTGACCCGCTCCCAGCCGATCCGGCTGCCGTTCGGCGGCGTCATGACGTAAACGCAGTTGTCGGAGCGTCCGGCCAGGCCGTCCGGTTTGCCGTCACCGTCGAGGTCGGCGGCTGCGGCACAGTAGGTCCAGGGACTGACGCCGACCTGCTGAATCAGGCGTTTCCCGTCGTCGTCGAGGAGCCGGTGCCAGTAATATTCGTTGCCGGCGATGATTTCGTCGCGACCGTCGCCGTCGAGGTCGGCGGCACAGCCGACGGTGTTGCTGTGAACGATGTGATGTTTCCAGCGCAGCTTCCCGGTGGCCGGGTCGATGGCGTAGAAGAAGGCGCCTTCCCCGGCCACGACGAGCGAATCCGCATCGCCGCTGTCCGCCTGAAGCCGGGCCGTGAAGATCTGCCGGGCCGGACCGTTGCGGCCGTGGAAGGCGGGCAGCGGAAATTCCCATTGCAGTTTGCCGGCGTTGTCGAAGAAGCGCAGCCGGGCGTTGCCTTCAGCGTCTTCCTGCATCGCGCCGACGGCCCAGCCGATGGAGCGGTCCGGGAAAACAAAGGCGCAGACCGCGGTCACCGCGGCCGGAAGCTGCTGTTCGAATCGGAACTTTCCGTCCGGATCGAGCACCCGGAAAAGTCCGTTTTCCATGCCGATGCCGAGCGTGCCGTCCGGCGCGGCGGCCAGCGCGCGGATCCGGTCGGGCAGGGTGGTGCGGACGGCGGTTCGGCGCGGCAGAGCGGATTTTTCAGGGGCGGCGGCAGGGACGGGGGCCGTGGTTTGCGCCGCCAGTTTGTTCAGTGCCCCGGCCAGTGCGGGGCCGCCCGGGAGACGGACGTCCTGCGGCTGATCGAAGTCCAACCGCAGGTCACCCAGATACAGCCGGGTCACTCCGATACCGGCGATGCCGTCGTCGGCGGCGAAGAGTTGTTCGGCGGCGATCTCAACGTCATCGTGGCGCAGTGTGCCGGCAACCGCGAGCAGGGGGCGCCCGGAGGCTTCGGCCATCCATGCGTCGGCACCGAGGGGGCGGATGACGGCCTTGGCGGCGCTTTCCGGGGAGCCGGGGTGGAAGAAGTGAACCATCCGGAAGCATTCCCCGGTTTTCAGGTCGCCGGATTTGACCGAGCGGATTACCCGGAGCAGCGGCGAACTGAGCGGATAATCCCGGTAGGAGCCGCTCTTGGCCATGAAGGAGGAGGAGTCGTACTGGGTGTGGGGAATGCGGATCGCACCGGTTCCTTCGGCGACGGAGAAACAGTCCGGATCGCCGTCGACCCCGGACGGCTGCTGGCGGAAAACGAAGTTCTGCGGATTTTCCGCTTCCATGTCTCCGAGAAGGCGGAAGAAGGCGTCCATCCGGTAATGGCCCGGTTCCCGGGCGGTTACGGTGTCGATCACCCAG
>CASFXO010000182.1 GCA_949298665.1 uncultured Lentisphaeria bacterium | reverse complement strand
ATGCTCGTCGATCCCGTATTCTTCGATCAGAAAGTTCTTTTCCTCATCCGTCGGAGCGCTGTAAACGGCGATGCGTCCGGATTCCTCCCCCGGACACGGCGTAACCCGCCCTTCCAGCAATTCATAATTTTTCAACATGGCAATCGGTTCCCGGATTTCAACCGGTCCTTCCCGCCGCCTTCGGCGCTCCGGACCACGGCGTTCCAACACTCCGGCGGAGTTCTTTCATCTTCCTCCTCCGCCCCCGTCCCGACCGCCGTTTCCTCAGAAAACGGCGGCCAGACCGCCTATTCGACCCGGAGGGTCAAAAGGAACCTTGAAAAAAAACCGTCCGGACATCCATTCAATCCGTCTCCGGACACGGCCGGGACGCCGTCCCCGCAGCCGTTGCGCAGCAGCAGGCCATCCGCGCACCGGCGCGGGCAGGATGTGTCCCGTGTACCGCATATCCGTCATCCGCCGTATTCTTCAAAATGAGTTCTCCGGCCCGGGAAACCGTCCCTGCCGGACATCCGCCACATACTCCCCGATCGCCCGGCGCATTGCGCTCCCGAGATCGGCATAACGCCGCGCATGCTTCGGCACAAAATCCCCGAACAATCCCAGCAGATCATGAATCACCTGCACCTGACCGTCACACAGCGGCCCCGCCCCGATGCCGATTGTGGGAATGCTCAATGATTGCGAAATCCGCCCGCCCAGCTCCGCCGGAATGCATTCCAGCACCAGCGCGAACGCCCCCGCGTCCGCCAGCGCCGCAGCATCCGCCAGCAGGCGTTCCGCATCGTCGCCGCGCCCCTGCACCCGGTATCCGCCTGAGGTAAGAATCCGCTGCGGCAGCAACCCCGCGTGCGCCATCACCGGAATGCCGCAATCAACCATGCGCGCCACCAGCGGGGCGACTTCGGCGCCGCCTTCGATCTTGACCGCGTCGCTGCCGGCCTCCTTCAGAAAACGAGCGGCGTTCCGCAAAGTGTCTTCCGGCGATACCTGAAACGACATGAACGGCATGTCCGCCACCACAAACGCTTCCGGCGCTCCCCGCCGCACCGCCGCGGCATGATGCAGCGATTCCTCCATGGTCAGCGGCAGAGTATTGCGATAACCGAGCATGGTCATCGCCAGCGAGTCCCCCACCAGCAGAATATCCACACCGCTCTCCGCGGCAATGGCGGCAGTCGGCGCGTCATAGGCCGTCAGCATGACGATCCGTTCTTTCTTCTCTTTCTGTTTGCGGAAATAAGAAACCGTGATTTTTCCGGTTTTTCCCATGGCAAGCGCTCCTTCCGCCTCCCGGCGCGATGCACCCGTAATTCAAAACCGCGCCGGAGACGATTCCCGGCACGGTTCTTTTCGATTCTTTTTTAATAGAACCTGTTCCCTCTCTTCTGTCAAGCAAAAACCCCCGGAAAAAAGTGTTTTTTCCGGGGGTCATGCGTGCTTCGCACGGTCTTATTTCAGACGGACGCGATACAAGCCCGCCTGAGATCCGTAATACGCCGTCCCGTCCGGTGCCATGTATTCGGCATGGGTGCCGTGCAGGCTCTTGTAGAATTTGGCCTTGATTTCCGGAGAAGAAAGCAGTTTTTTGACGCTTCCTCCGGCAATGTCCACTTCATACAGGCCGTCGCCGATCAGCAGATACGCCCGGTCGCCGAGAACCGGCGCGCTGCCGATCGGACGCAGACCGGAAAGCCGGGGCAGATCGATGATCTTCTCCACCTTCTTCGCGGCGGTATCGACCACCACCACCTTGCGCGAGGTCATGCCAACCGTCCAGAACCGGGAACCGCCGAGAGAATACGCTCCGAGATAGTACTTTTCCCCTTTCAACGGGACGACGTCCCAGACCAGTTTCTTCGTCTCCGGATCCCACAGGAACACCTTGGCCTCCCTGGCGGTCGGAATCGCACTGGTGCCGCCGTTGATGTCGGACACGCCGAAGATCAGACCGTCCGGCGTGGCGGCCAGTGCCCGCAGACTCTGCTGATCCACGACATTCCGGTAAAATTGATACGTGTCCTTTTCCGGATCCAAGACCACGATGCCGCCGCCGAGGTGGCCTTTGATCGGCATGGTCGGGCCGTACAGTTTGCCGCCGGGGCCGGGAATCAGCATGAAAATCCGTTCCTGCTGCGCCTTGTCGGCGAGGCGAACCACTTTTTTGGACTTCGGTTTGTCTTTGTCCATGCGGTCGATATTGCCGCCGACGTAACTGGACAAATAAACCCGGTCGGGATATTCGTGCGCCCAGTAAATCTGGGTACTGCCGCTGCTGCGTTTCCCGTAATTGGTGTATTCCGGCTTCGCATCGGCGTGGTGGAAGGAAGCCAGCGCCGGGGGCGAAAAGCTGCCGATCCAGATCTTGCCGTCCAGTCCGGGACAGATGGAGTAGACCAGGGGCGAAAACGCCGGAAAATCCGTGGCGATCGTTTCCACTCTGCCCGTGGCGGGATTGTTCAGGGACAACACGCCTTCGGAATCGACCGACAGCAGCTGCCGCCCGTCCGCCAGCGTGAAGTTCCCCGGGAAGGTGTAAGGTTTGTCGAATTCCAGCGCCGGAAGGGCGTCTACCGGTTCAACCCGGTCCGGAAAACAGCGGAACACTTCCTTGCCGTACTGGGCGTAAACCTGACCGTCCGTCCCCCGATAGATGCGACCTTTGATCGTGGATTTTGCAAATTTCTCCGGCAGCAGCTGGCGGCTGGCCCCCGACACAGGATCATAACAGAAAAGTTCGGGATGATGCAAGCCGACCGTAAAATAGATCTTCCCATCCTTGTCGGACAGCAGATACAGCACATATTTCTGCCG
>CASFXO010000181.1 GCA_949298665.1 uncultured Lentisphaeria bacterium | reverse complement strand
CAGAAAATGCCGTGGGAAAAATAATTTTTTCTCCAGTCCCCCCTGCCCCTCATGCTCAAAGCGCCCCCCTCGGCCTCATCCTCGGAGATTCCTGCGGTTCAACGCCCCCAGCAGCGCGTAAATCGCCTGCAGCTTCGGCGTATCCACTCCCCGGGCACGCGCCCGGCGGAGTACATTGCCGACGATGGGCTCGACCTCCATCGGACGCCCCGCCTCGAAATCCACCTGCATGCTGGTTTGGTACGGAGGAAAACTGCGGGTGTATGCCATGGTTTCCTCCAGCAGTTCCGGTTCCAGCGCCACCCCCTCCGCGGCGGCGACGGCGGCGACCTCCGCCATCACGTCGGCGCACAGTACTTCGATTTCGCCGCCGTCGGTCAGTTCGCGGGTGTTCAGCCCGCCGCCGATGACGGACACCGGGTTAAACGGGGTGTTCCACAGCAGTTTCTTCCAGCGGAAATACCGGATGTCAGCCACCGCCCGGGCCTCGACGCCGACGGAATTCCACGCCTGCGCCAGCACCGCGGCCTTCGGCGAAGGCGGCTGCCCGTCGCAGCGACCGAACACCAGCCGGTGCACGCCCTGATGATTCAGATGCCACGGCTCAATCCGCGTCACGCCGATGTAGGCGACGGCGCTGTAGATTTCATGATCCGGAAAAGCCGCACACAACGGGTCTTCTATCCCGATCCCGTTCTGAATCAGCAGCACGGCCGTGTCTTTCGAAGCGAGCACCGGCCGCAACATGCCGGGCAGATCGACCTCCGGCAACACCTTGGTGGCCACGATCACCCAGTCCGGCGTTTCCGGATATTCCGCCGCTGAGTGAAACACCCGGAACGGGCGGAAACGAAAGTCGCCGTCCACGCTGTCGATCCGATATCCCTCCTGAACAATCCGGTCGAAACCGCTGCGCACCACCACCGAAACCTCCGCCCCGGCCTGCGCCAGCCGCCCCCCGAAATATGCGCCGACCGCGCCGGCGCCGATCAGTAACACCTTCATCGTTCCCGTCCATCCTTTCCATCATGCGTCCGTGAGCAGGGACAAATGCCTTTTTTTCCATCAATACTATAAGGCCCCATCCGGAGAAACACAAATCCGCCCCCTCCCCCTGCCGCGGGTCCGACGTTCTTTCCAGAATAAGCCCGTCATGTCGTTTTTTCCGCGGCTTTCGTGGTTCCGCGCTTTCATTTGGAGAATCCTGCGGTATATTACCATAATACTGACAAACATTACAAAAAAACAGTGAAGGTATTTCCCATGTCAAATCCGCTCCCGGAAATCATGACACTGGAAGAAGTCGCCCGTTACCTGCGTGTTTCGGACCGCACCGTATACGACTGGGCGCAGCGCGGCGAAATCCCCTGCGGGAAAATCGGCACCGCATGGCGTTTTCTCCGTCCGGAAATCGAAAAATGGGCCCGGGAACGCATCACCGCTTCCCGTTCCGAAATCGACCTGTCCCCCCTGCAGCTGGCCTCCGTGCTGACTCCCGGACGGGCCTTCATCACCGACTCCGCCACCAAGCAGGAAATCCTGGAACAACTGATCGAACGCCTCGCCTCCGGCAGCGAAGTCAAATCCCGCGCGGAACTCGTCAACGGCATCTTTCAGCGCGAAAAACTCATGTCCACCGGCATCGGCTTCGGCATCGCCATCCCCCATGTCCGGCTGCGCAGCGTGCGCACTCTGGCCATGGCGGCGGCGCTGGTCCGGAACGGCGTTCCCGATTACGAAAGCCTCGACCAGGTGCCGGTGCGGCTGATTTTCATGATCATCGCCCGGGACGACCAGCACGCGCAGCACCTGCGGCTGCTCTCCCAGCTCAGCGCCGGCCTCAAGGACGAAAGCCACCGCGCCCTGTTGCTCGAATGCGCGGACGATGACGCCTTCTTCGCGGCGCTGACCGGCAGGGGGGCGTGACATCATGTTCCCGCACGGCGTACTGGTATTGCTCGGACTGGCGGTTTTCGGCGGCCTGATCGGCGCGTGGGTGTTTCAGAAAATCCGCTTCCCGCAGGTGGTCGGCTACATCGTCATCGGTCTGCTGCTCGGCCAGTCCGGCTTTGAGCTGGTCAGCGCCGATGACATCGAAAATCTGAAAATGCTCAACCTCTTCGCCCTCGGAATCATCGGATTTCTCGTCGGCGGCGAGCTGAAATTAAGCATTTTCCGCAAGTACGCCCGGCAGTTCACCGCGATTCTGCTGCTCGAAGGCGTACTGGCGTTTCTGCTGGTGGGGATCTCCATCGGCGTGGTCACCTGGTTTCTGGTGCATAATTTCGCCGCCGCATTGGCGACCGGCGTCATTTTCGGGGCCATCGCCTCGGCCACCGACCCGGCGTCCACCATCGACGTCATCTGGGAATACCGGGCCAAGGGGGTGATGACTACGGCGATCATCGCCATCGTCGCGCTGGACGATGCGCTTGCCATGACGCTCTACGGACTGGGTACCGGTACCGCACAGCTGCTCACCAGCGCAAAGGGGTCGATTCTGCATTCGCTGACGCAGGTCGGCGTCTCGCTGGGCGGCGCCATTCTGATCGGTGCGGTCGCGGCGGGCATTCTGACCGTGTTCCTGCGGCATCTGGCCCAGCCGGAACGGGCGGTGGCGCTTTCGGTGGGGGTGATCCTGCTGGTGATCGGCATGGCGGCGACCTACCAGCTGGACGTGATTCTCTCCACGATGATGATCGGCTTCGTGCTGGTCAATCTGGCGCCGCGGCGAAGCGAGGACATCTTCAAGCTGCTCCGCAGTTTTTCGGTGCCGATCTACGTGCTGTTCTTCGTGCTGGTGGGAGCCCGGTTGGAAGTGGGCAACATGCCGCTGTGGCTCTGGGCGGTGGTGGTGCTGTACGTCGCCGGGCGCAGCATCGGCAAGATCGTCGGCGCGTACTACGGCAGCAAATGGACGCACGGTCCGCCGGAAGTCAGCCGCAATCTCGGGCTGGGTCTCTTCGCCCAGGGCGGCGTGGCGATCGGGCTGTCGATCGTCGCGGCGGAATATCTGGGCGGCATCCGCCTCAGCGACCGGCTGCTGCTCAGCGACATGGTCATTTACGTGGTCACCACCACCACGCTGATTCTGCAGCTGATCGGACCGGCCATGGTGAAATTTGCGGTCAAACGCTCCGGAGAGGCCGGACGGAACCTGACCGAGGAAGACGTCATGGCCCAGCTGACCGTCGCGGACGTCCTCGGCGGAGCGCAGCCGCCGCCGATCCGGGAAGGCGATTCGGTGGAGGAGGCGGTGGCTTATTTCACCGAACACGATCTGCTGATTTCCCCGGTGGTCGACAGCGACAACCGGATCCGCGGCA
>CASFXO010000180.1 GCA_949298665.1 uncultured Lentisphaeria bacterium | reverse complement strand
CGCGGGAACGTTTTCCGACGGGAAGTTGTACACCGGGACCCGGGATGCGCGGGCGGCTTTCATTCTGAAGACGTTTGTCGAGGCCGGCGCGCCCGCCGACATCCGGTTTGTGAAGCGTCCGCATATCGGGTCCGATTATCTGGGGCGCGTGGCGGCGGGACTGCGGCGGAAGCTGGAGGAGCTGGGGGCGGTTTTCCTTTTCGGCACGGAGGTCGCCGGATTGCTGACGCGGGGGGGGCGCTGCCGTGGTATCGTAACGGCGCGGGGAGAGCATCTGGAGGCGCCGCTGACGATTCTGGCGACGGGACTGGGGGGGCGGGAGCTGAACCGGCAGCTGCGTCTGGCAGGCGTGGCACATGATCTGAAGGGGTTTCAGGTCGGCTGCCGGGTGGAACACCCGCAGCGGCTGGTGGATCTTCGCCAATATCGGATGAATCCCCGCCCGGTGGCGCTGGAGGCGGCGGAATACCATCTGGCGTCGCGTCCCCGGGACCGGATGACGCCGCAGGTGAGCACTTTCTGCATGTGTCCCGGAGGGGAGACGGTGATGGCGTCGGCCTGGGAGGGAAGGTCGGTTTCCAACGGCATGAGCGGACATGCCCGGGATGGAGAGTTTGCCAACTCGGCTCTGATCGTAACGCTGGGCCCGGAACGGTTCTCCACACCGGACGAGGCGTTTCTCCTGCTGGAAAGGCTGGAACGGGAAGCCTTCCTGCGCGGCGGGGAGAATTATGCTTTCCCGGCGCAGGATGCCGCGGGGTTTCTGCGCGGCGAATTACGGCTGCGGAACCGGCGCGGCAGTGCGGCGGTGGGGCTGTGCGCGGCCCGGCTGGATGATTTTTTTCTGCCGGAAATGCGGGACGGCATCGGCTGGGCACTGCGCGATTTCGACCGGCGTTTTCCCGGATTCATCCGGGATGGGAAACTGATCGGAGTGGAGAGTTGCGTCTCCAGTCCGGTGCGTTTCCGGCGCGACCCGGTGACGCTGGCAAGTTCTCTGCCGGGGTTGTATATCGGCGGGGAGGGGGCCGGATGCGCCGGGGGCATCATGTCTGCTGCGGCGGATGGGTTGAGGCTGGCGGCGGCGATTTTGAGCTATGTTTGAGAGGAGGTCGGCGCGTGGCGGCGGCAGGACTGGGTTGGGGAGCGTAACAGGAGAGGATGACGAAAAGATGGGCGTGGGGTTGAAGCAATGGAGCCGGCGGCTTGTTGCCGGTGTGGCGGTGTTGTGGCTGCTGGGAGGCTGCGCGGCGGTCAAGCCGATTCCCGATGATCCACCGGATAAACGGCGGTGGACGCCGTCGGAGGTTTCCACTCAGTTCGGGGATGCCGATCCGTGGGAGGGGTTCAACCGGTCCATGTTTGCGGTCAACCGGTTCGGGATGCTGTACGTGGTGCGTCCGATCGGCTGGATCTGGGGCGGGATTTTCCCGCGGGTGGTGATCGAATGCATCGACAATGCGGCGGAGAACCTGTCGTTTCCGGCCCGGACGATCAGCTGTCTGTTGCAGCAGCACTGGAGCGACGGCGGGGTGGAGTTTCTGCGCTTTCTGACGAACAGCACCATCGGGATTGCGGGGTTGTTCGATCCGGCGGAAAACTATTTCGGCCTGTACGCGCGCAAGGAGACCTTCGGTCAGGCGTTTGAAAGCTGGGGCTGCGGTCCCGGTTATACGCTGGTACTGCCGTTCAGTTCGGCGACGAACGTGCGGGACAACATCGGGGCGGTGTTTGACATCGCGCTGGACATCAAGACCTATCTGCCGTACGGCGCGTCGACGGCGGCGGGGGTGAACCGCGCGGTGCGCGGTTACCGGACCTACAGCCGCATGGACAAGGCCAACGCCGACCCCTATCAGTTGTTCAAGGAATACACCCTGCTCAATCGGCGGCTGCAGCAGCAGGATTGGGAAGTCAAGATGAAACAGGCGGCCGCCGAGGCGAAAAAACAGGCTTCGGCCGCCACGGGAGAAGAGTCCGCGCCGAAACCTCCGGTCGATCCCCCGGTCCGGCGTCCGGTCGGGATCAACGGGCGACTGGTACGGCTCAGCGGCTACCGGTCCGAGAACCCGTATTCCGATTCGGTGCGGGCGGCCATGTTCAAGCCGCAGACCGACGAAAGCAGCATCTGGACGCACCTTTCCCCGTGGAACGGGGACTTTACCAGCGAAGCGGAACTGCGCGACCTCGCGGCGTTCCGGTCCGGGGCGGACGATATGGAATACGCCTTCTGGCGGTCTCCGGACAAGGAGAAGAAGGCCGCCGCGCCGCTGATTTTCCTGTTGCCGGGCATCGGCAGCCATTATCTGAATTCCAGTGCGGTGGCGATGGCGGAAGTGCTGTACCGTCAGGGATATGCGGTGATTGTGCTGCCGAGCGTGTTTCACTGGACATATTATGAATCCATTCATACCGGCACGCTGCCCGGTTACACACCGGAAGACGCGGCATCGCTGCGGCATGCGATGGCGCGGATTCTGGAGGATCTGGCGGCCGATGAGGACGACCCCTTCCATCCGGAATCGGTTGAACTGGTCGGATTTTCGCTCGGCGGGCTGCACGCGCTCCATATCGCGGCGCAGGAGGAGAAGGAAGACACGCTGCATTTGAAACGTTGCGTCGCCGTCAATCCGCCGGTGGATCTGCTGTACGCCATGGACCGGATCGACGAATGCGCCGGCGACATGAAAGGATGGCCGGAAGAAAAGGTGGAAAACACCCTGGTCGATGCCTTCGGCAAGGCGATGGCGGCGATGGGGCGGCAGCAGCCGTGGCGGGATCCGGTTCCGGCGCCGGAACGTTTTGAACTGCCGGAAATCGAAGTGGATGATCAATATGATTACCGTACTTTCCTGACGCGGGAAGAGAGCCGGATTCTGGTCTCCATGTCATTCCGGTTCACGTTGCGGGATGTGTTGATGGTGGCCTGTCGGGACGACCGGATTCCGAAGGAGATGAAGCCGCTGTACGGCTGGGGGGACCGGACCCGTTTCTATCTGGAAATGGACCGGTTGTCCTACCGGGATTATCTGATGCGCTACATGCTGCCGTTATACCGGGACAAGGTGGGAGCGGACAATCCGCTGGAGGAACTCGGCCACCGGGCGGGGCTGCGTTTCATCGAATCGACGCTTCGGAACAGCGACAAGGTCCGGGTCCTGCACACGATCGACGATTTTCTGGTTTCCGACGAGGATCGGCGGTTTCTGGATTCGGCGCTGGGCGACCGGATCGTCTGGTTCAGCAACGGCTCCCATCTGGGGCATCTCTACTACGGTCAGGTGCACCGGATCCTGCTGGATCAGCTGCAATAACCGGTTCGGACCGGACGGAAACGCCCGGATGAAAAACCCTCCGGGCGGTCAGCCGGAGCGGGACCGCTCCGGCATGAAAACCGGGCGGATTCTTCCCGGTGGTTCTTTTC
>CASFXO010000179.1 GCA_949298665.1 uncultured Lentisphaeria bacterium | reverse complement strand
AAATAGGAGTTACCACACCATGACGCTTTCGGCAGAAACGGCCAAGGCCGGGCCCTACTACTGCGACGGTACCCAGACCGTTTTCCCCTTCTTCTTCAGCATCCGGGAGACCGGACACCTGAGCGTGTATCTGGACAGCGCGGAACTGGACGCCTCACAATATCAGACCATTCTCTCCGGCGACGGCGGCAGCGTCACGCTGAACCGGCCGCCGCCGGTCGGCAGCCGTCTGGCCATCCTCCGCAACGTCCCCTTCGTCCAGGAAACCGATCTTCAGAACCACACCGCCTTCTATCCCGAGGTGATCGAAGGCGCTCTCGATCTGGCCGTCATGCGCGATCAGCAGCTCCGGGAGATGCTCTCCCGCTGCATCCAGCTCTCCGCCACCGAAAGCGACGACGCCACCCCGGAAGCCCTGCGCCGGGAACTGGCCGATGCCGTCGCCGCCGCCGATGCCGCCCGGATCGAGGCGGAAGCGGCCGCCGCCCGTGCCGGAACCGCCGCCGCCGGCGTGATGTCGTTCACGGTGCCCTGGCCGGAGGATCCGGATCAGCTCCTCGTCCTCCATCTGGAGTTCTCACTTTCCGCCGGATTTACGGAGACGGTCGCCGTCAGCAGCGCGGAATTTTCCGAACTTTTCCAGACGCAGGATGCCGCGGACGGCTCCTTCGAAGCGGCGCCCGCGGTCGGTTTTTCCCGGGACGACGCCGGGAAAACCGTCCATTTCCGCCCCGCAGAGGTTACGGAGCTGACGCCGGGAACCGTCTATTTCGCCAGGTACCGCTGGGGGGACGGTGTCGTCTTCTCCGCCTGGGATGGAACCGTTTTTTATTATCCCGCTCAGGACGGGGATGGCTCCGGTACGCCGGAGCCAGGGGCAACCGGGATCTCCGCTGCAGACCTCCCTGACGCGATCACCGGCCTGCGGCTTGCCTTCGACGAGGAGACGGAAACCATCACCGCGTCCCCGGGACACTGCCGCGACACCACCGGAAACACCGTCATCCACGCCGCGGCGGAGCTGTCCTGGAGCCCGGTGGGACTGGAACCCAACTCCGAGCTCCCGGTCTATCTGCTCTCCGGAATCGGCGGCGTCCGGCTCTGGGCGGGCGCGGCCGCGCTTCTCTACGATGTCCCGTGGGAGTCGCCCCGGATGTTCTCCGACACCTTCCCCGAGGGGTATGCGGCTTCCGCCAGCAGTCTCTATGCCGGATACACGGCCTGGAGGGCCTTCGACCGCGACGACAGCACCGACATCGAACACGGCTGGATCAGCGCCGTAACAGCCCTGCCGCAGCATGTGCAGTTGACTTTCGACCGGCCGAAAAAGATCAATTACTTTTATGCCAGAAATCGTTCCGCCTACCGGAAATCCAAAACCGTCCGTTTCGACGTTCTGCAGGAGAACGGCGAATGGGGCTCCTCCGGCGTTACGGTCGAACTCGCCGATGCCGCAAACAGCGCACAGGGCGGCGCTCCCGCGGAAGCGATCCTGGCCTGCGGCGTTCGCGCGGTGGTGACGGATACCTACAACAGTTCCTCCGGCGCCTACGCCGCGCTGGCGGAGGTCCGCTGTTCCGGTTTCGCGGCGCGTCCCGATCCGGATACCCCGCCGCAGCTCCCCGACGGATACACCTGCTTTCGTCGTCTGGGAACGCTCCGAACCGGTCCCGACGGCACGGTGACGGGCGTCGATTCCCATGCCGCCGTCGGCAGAATCGGCATCAACGAAGGCAGAGTGTGGCTCTCCGAACCGCTGTATCCGCGCAAAAACTCCTGGATCGAGGTGGAACACGGCCTGACGATCGATCCGCTCCGGGCCCGGGCCGAGGTCCTCGCCGTCTGCGTGACCCCGGACAAGGGCTATGAAACCGGCGATTTCGCCGTCAACCTCTGCGGTGCGGATTCCCGGTTCCCCCTGGCTCCGGCCCTCGGCAAAACGAATATCGCCCTTTATCTGAACGCGGCGCTCGTCGCCATGAACCGCGACACCGGCGCGGCGGCAACGCTGAACCCCGAATGCTGGGCGCTTTATCTGCGAATTTTCTACTGAAAGAAAAGGAGGTAACATGAAAGACCTGATCCTCTTTCCCGGCGGCGAACGGCTCCTGCCGGATCTGCTGCTGCGGCAATGGGAGGAAAACACCGCTCCCGACGCGATCACCGTGGAGGGAACCGTGCAGCTCTTCGCCGCGGCGGTGGCCGACGACATCGTGGAACTGCGCGACGCCCGGGGCCGCACGCTCCGGACGGCGCCGTCCCCGCACAGTCAT
>CASFXO010000178.1 GCA_949298665.1 uncultured Lentisphaeria bacterium | reverse complement strand
GTCAGGGCACTGGAAATCGGATAGGTGGCGATGTTGCGATAGGCTTTGGATTTGAGCAGATCGCTGCGGTTGGAACTGAGGTCCGCTTTCGCTTCCGGGCACAGGAATTCCCGGGCGGACTGAACATACTTCAAATATCCCAGCGCGCCGACCCAGTACAGTTTTTTCCTCTCGCCGCTGAATTGAAAGTTCTCCTGCTGATGGGCATAGAAGAAATCGCCGCTGTCGAGCTGGTAGAATGCGTTGTAATGGCCGAGCTGTTTGAGCGTGTTGATGCAGCTGATCCGGCGCGCGGTCTGGCGGGCCTTGTTCAGGCCGGGCAGCAGCATGGAGGCCAGTATGGCGATGATCGCGATCACCACCAGCAGTTCAATCAGGGTGAATGTTTTTCGGGTCATCTCGTATCCTTTCCGCTTGACCGGGATTTGCCGGAGCCGCATGGAGATCTTTCACTGAATATTATAGTGAAAAAAATAATGAAAAAAATGATGAAAAACAGGTGCTTTTTGACGATTTTGTCAGGTCCCGGGATTGTCATTGCGGTTTGTCGCCGTTATATTGTCCGGCAACGGAAAGAGGTGGATATGAGTGCGGAAATCACCCTGTTGTGGGACGGCGTCCCGTATCATCTGGTTCCGGAGGGAGTCAAGGGACATCATCCCGTTTTTCCTTCGGGATTCGTTCCGTCCCGGCACACCCATCCGGCCTATCATCTGATTCTGGTGGAACGGGCCTGCTGCACGTTGCGGATTACCGGGTGTCCGCCGCTGCTGTGCCGGGAAAATACGCTGCTGCTGATCAATCCGAATGTGGAGCATCGCTTTGTGTATACCGATCCCCGGGGATGCATGCACAGCGGTCTGATCTGGCATTTCGTCGATGCGGCGGGACGTCATCTGGTACGGCCGCTGCAGGAGCTGGGAGGCCGTCAGGGAAAGGAGGCGCGGCGTCCTTATGCGGCGGTGGTGCTTACGCCGGTGCAGGCGAGCCGATTCCGGCTCCAGCAGCGCGAATGCGAGCGGTTTCTCTCACGGCAGGATCCGGGAGTGTCCTCGGTGAAATTCTTCAATCTGGTGACGCTCGGCATGGAACTGCTGGGGGGGGCGCACTGGCAGAGCGACCGGGCCTCCGGAGGAGGGCGGTCCGCCGACGCGCTGGTGGATCAGATCCGCATGTTGATCGAGATGAATTTCTACTACCATCATTTTGATCTGCGTTACCTGGCCGAAGAGTTGAAGCTCAATGCCAATTATCTGAATACGGTATTTTCCCGGGAAACCGGAGGCGGCATCGCCACGGCGTTGCGGAACCGCCGCCTGGAATATGCCCGGGAACTGCTGAAAAACACTTCGCATTCCGTCAAGTACATATATAAGCAGTGCGGTTTTTCCAGGCAGAATTATTTTGCCGCAGCTTTCCGACGGGAAAGCGGCATGACTCCGCTGGAATATCGCCGACACTTCGGCAATCCCGCCTCCGACGGGGAGAAAGCATAAACCTGCCGGTTCCAGTGCCGAATTCCGCGGTGTCCGGTCATCGGGAAGTCGTTGCGGAATCACGCAGTTGCCGATAAGCCCGGAAATAACGTCGACCGAATTCCTGCTGGCTGTTCCGGTCGAAATGAATGCGGTCCCGGTTCAGCGTCAAGCCGTCGGACGGGACCAGCGCCGAGGGGCGGGAGGCTTCCAGTGCCCGGCGGAGGACGGCGTCGAATTTTCTGCGGTTTTCACTCCATTTCCCATTCGCCGGCTGGCTCAACTGTCCGGCGATGAAGGGCAGATCCGGCATTTGCAGGTCCCGACGGAACGCCGCGATCATCCGGGTCAGGCGCACTTCGTATTCGGGAAGCCCTCCGGCATTGGCATCGGATTCCCCCTGATGCCAGAGAATGGCCTGCAACGTACCGTCCTGCTGCGCCCGCCGGGCGCGCTGAACGGCGTCGTCATACGGATGGCTCCGGGTCTGGCGCCAGTAGGCGCCCGGCTCCCATTGTCGGATGGAGGAGCCGCCGCAGGCGGCGGGAATCAGGCCGACGGTGATGGTGGGGTCCGCCGCGATCAGGGCCCGGGCGAAGGACCGGGCCGGACCGACTCCCGCCCCGGGTTTGTCAAAATGCACCGGATCGGTTGCGGGGACCCATTCCCCGGCGGCGTTGAGCATCAGAATTCTTTCATCCGGTTTGCGGTCTTCCGGCAGGATTTCTCCACGACCGGCCATGTTGGATTGTCCGGCCAGCAGGAAGAGGTGGAATTTTTCCCTGGGGGGGAGTTTGACCGCATCGGCGGCGGAGAGGATGAGTCCCGTCAGCAGCAACAGGCAGGTGAAAGGGTGTTTCAGCGTCGTCATCCGGTATTCCTTTCTCGGCATCAACCGATCGCGGCATCATTCCGCCGCCGGTTTTCATTTCGGAGAAGATGGCTACTATAAAAGATATTCTTTGTTTTTCTGCAATGCAAGCCGGAATTTCCATTTTCCGGGGGGACTCCCGAAAAGCCATCCGGAGACGGAATGGCGATCACGCCGGATGTGCGGAAAGGCGCTTGACTTTTTCCGGTTGCACGATATTTTATACACTTTAAATGCTGTCGGAGATCCAACAGGAAGGAGCCGGACCGGAGTGAACCGGAGAGCTTTGCATTTCGGACGCTACGATTACGCCGCGTTTTCCGCTTCCGTAACCTATGCGTTGTGTTCGTTGTCCATTCCCCTGATGATTGTGGCGATGGGCGAAGAATTGAATTTCCCGCTCGACCGGGGGGGCATGGCCGCCGGCGGAGTGCTGCATCTGGTGCGCAGCATCACCATGGTCGTGGCGCTGCTCCTCTGCGGGACGATCGCCGGCCGCATCGGCAAGCGGCTCTCCATGGGAGATTCGCTGCTGCTGATGGGCGGCGGGATTTTTCTCTGCTCGCTGGCGCCCGCCTACTGGATGCTGATTCCCTGCCTGCTGATCGCCGGATTCGGCGAAGGCATCTGCGAGGGGATTGCCACCCCGTTTGTGCAGGATCTGCATCCGGATGCTCCGGAACGATATGTCAATATCGCGCACTCCTTCTGGTCTGTCGGCATCGGTGCGGTGGTGGTGTTCGTCGGGGGGCTCCGGGCATGGGGGGTGAACTGGCGCATCATTCTGGCCGCGATCGGGGTATTGACGTTGCTGACGTCGCTGCTGTTTCTGTGGCGGGAGCAGCCGGCGCGAAAATATCCGGAAACCAGCGGCGGGGTTTCCGCCCGGGAGATCTGGCGGTATTCGCTGGAGATTGCCCGGGTGCCGCAATTCTGGATCTGTGCACTGGCCATGTTTTTCGGTGCGGGCGCGGAATTCGGGCTGACTTTCTGGGCGGCGGCCTATGTTCAGCTTCATTTCCACACCAGTGCCTGGGTGGCCGGGCTGGGGACCGGGGCGATCGCGCTGGGGATGTTTCTGGGGCGGACCGGATTCGGTTATTTCGCCCGTCCGGAGTATCTGCGCTACATTCTGCTGGGCGCGGGAGGCGCCACGATTCCGGTGACTCTGCTGCTGGCATTTCTGGAGCCGACCTGGCTGCCGGGGCCCTGGCCGCTGGTATTGCTCTTTATTCTACTGGTGCTGGCAGGGGTAGGAGTGGCGCCGTTCTGGCCCACGACTCAGGTGTACGGGGTGTCGCACATGCCGCAGCTGGATTCGACGATGCTGTATATTTATTTTTCCGCGCTGGGGATTCCCGGATGCGGATTCTTCACCTGGCTGATGGGGGTGCTGGGGGATCATTTCGGGTTGAAGGGGACGATTCTGGTGGTGCCCGGCTGCCTGCTCTGCTTCGTTGCGATCATCTACTGGGAATGCTGGGTGCTGGCGAAGCGGCGGGCGTCCCGGCCATGAACGATGCGGCAGGCGCCGTGCCGTCCGGAACAGGGAAGGGGGAAAACCGGCGTGGCGCGGGCGTGAAGGAAGTTTCTCCGGGCGGACACGGCTGCCCGGCGGCATGGCACATTCACCTCAACGGAAAGGAGATGGAGTATGACGGCAGTCAGCGGCGGGAGAGGCGACATCGGATGGTTCGTGCACGACCGGTTCGGAATGTTCATACACTGGGGCTTGTACGCCATGCCCGCCCGGCACGAGTGGGTGCGCAATTACGAGAGCATCCGCGATCCGGAGTATCGGATTTATTTTGAGTTGTTCGATCCGGATCTTTTCCGTCCCCGGGAATGGGCGCGGGCGGCGGCGGCGGCGGGAATGAAATATGTGGTCATCACCACCAAGCATCATGAAGGTTTCTGCCTCTGGGACAGCCGTTATACCGATTACAAAGCCACCCGCACCCCTGCCGGGCGCGATCTGCTGCGGGAGATGGTGGACGCCTTCCGGGCGGAAGGGCTGCGGATCGGTTTTTACTATTCACTGCTGGACTGGCACCATCCGGATTTCATCATCGACCGGCTGCATCCGCACTTTGCCGACCCGGACCGGAAGGAACAGAACGCGCGGCGCGATCCCCGGCGCTATGCCCAGTATATGCGCGATCAGGTGACGGAACTGCTGACCGACTACGGAAAAATCGACATCATCTGGTTTGACTTCTCCTATCCCGGGGAAAACGGCAAGGGGCGCGACGACTGGGAGTCCGAGAAACTGCTGCGCCTGGTGCGGGAGCTGCAGCCGGAGATCATCGTCAACAACCGCCTCGATCTGCCCGGCATGGGAGATGTGCTGACGCCGGAGCAGTTCATGCCGGAGGAATGGCCGAAAGACGAAAAGGGACAGCCCGCCGTCTGGGAGGGGTGCCAGACGTTTTCCGGTTCCTGGGGGTATCACCGGGACGAGAACACCTGGAAATCCCGGCGGATGTGCATTGAAATGCTGATCAACCACGTCAGTCGCGGCGGCAACCTGCTGATGAACGTGGGGCCGACCGCCCGCGGGTATTTTGATGCGCGGGCGCTGGATCGACTGGAAGGGTTTGCTGCATGGATGCACTATCACGGCCGGGCGATTTACGGCTGCACGGCGGCTCCGGACGAATGGCGGGCGCCGCAGGACTGCCGCTATACCTGGAATCCGGAGACGCGGCGTCTTTATCTGCACATATTCGCGTGGCCGTACAAACATGTGCGGCTGGCGGGACTGGGGGGCAGGGTCCGTTACGCGCAGCTGCTCAACGACGGCAGCGAAATCCGTCGTCCACATGATCAGATGCTGGTTTCCCAGGTGAAGGCGGCGGAGGAGGATCTGGTGCTGGAGCTGCCGGTTACGCCGCCGCCGGTGGAGGTGCCGGTTATCGAGTTGTTTCTCTGAAACAGCGCGAGCGTTCCGAAAAGACCGTGGAATCATCGGCAAAAAGAGAGCCGCCCGGAGGCGGCTCTCTTTTTATTTCTTTGGGTGCCGTCGGTCTTCAGCGCAGCCGTTCGTTGGTCATGGTGAGGAAGCGCGACTTGGTGATGTCCCACTGCATCGGTACACCGCGGAAGAAGCGGTCGAATTCATCGAGCAGGAACGGCAGGAACCGGTCGCGGCCGGTATAGCCCGCATTGTGCGGCGTCAAAATGACGTTGTCCAGCTGATAGAACGGGGAATCTTCCGGAAGCGGTTCCTGATAGAAGACGTCCAGAATACCGGAAATCCGGCCGCTCTGCAGAACCTTCAGCAACGGTTCTTCCTGGGCCAGCCGGGCGCGGCCGCCGTTGACGAAGGTCGCGCCGTCCTTGAGCAGGGAAAATTCCTTTTCGCCGAGACGATGATAGTTTTCCTTGCTGACGCCGACCAGGCAGTGGAAGACGTCGGCCTGAGCGAGGACTTCTTCCAGCGTGGCTTTTTCCGCTCCGAGGGCGGCGAGGTCTTCGGCGGAGCTGTGGTTGGAGGCGATGAGAATGCGGCCGGGCCGCAGCGGGGCAAGCATTTTCAGCAGGTGGCGGGTGGTGTCGCCCATGCCCCAGATGCCGATGGTCATTTTCTTGATGTCATGCATGTTGCCGGTTTCCGGCCAGTTCATCCGTTCGTTTTTGCGCAGCGCGGCGTATTTGGTCAGATTGCGTTGCGCCAGAATGGTGGCCATCAGCGACCATTCCGCCACGGCTTCGGCCATGACCGGATTGGAGGTGGTGACATGCACGTCGGTGTTGTAGGTCGATTCATCCACGACGGCCGCGACGGAACCGGCGCAATGGCCGATGACTTTTGCTTTGGGAGCGGCTTTCAGAAATTCTTCGGTGCAGACCGGGGAACCCCAGGTGGTGATGATGGCATCGTAATCCGCCAGCCGGCTCGTCCAGTCGGGGTTGGTCAGATCGCCGTCAAAAGCGGGAACCACCACGTTGAACCCGTACTGTTTGGCTTTTTTTTCGCCTTCCGCGTTCCAGAACATGCGGGCCAGGTTTTTCGCTGCGGTGACGAACAGAATCTTTTTCTCGGACATGTGCTTCCTCTTTTTTTCTGCTGGCGGCGGTTCCCGGTACGGAATCATTCCGGAGAAAAAGACGCCAACTTGTTGTTTCTGTTGAATCATTGTATTTTTACACAATATGAATGTAATATATATCCGTTTTCATATTTCGCCAGATACCGGGACAGGATAATTCATTTTTTTTCGGCCTCTTCCGCATTTTTCCGGGCGGCGGGAACCGGGAACGCCGATCGCGGCGAACGGCGTCGGATGATGCGACGGGGAGCCATGGAAAAAAAGACGGCCGGAGTCATGCCGGCCGCCTTGGCGAAAAACAGCGGTTATTCCGCTTTCAGATTGCGGATTTCGATACCGAAGTCCGCGCCGGGCTTCGGCGTGCAGAAAATGAAGTCGATTCCGGTGACCGCTTCGGGACTGCCGCCGTCCACGACGGAGCCTTCCCAGCGGAACACGCCGTCCTGTCCCACCGTCAGAGTGACCGGAGTCCATTCCGACGGCGGCGGCGCTTTG